>JACMMK010000339.1 GCA_014379045.1 Burkholderiales bacterium | reverse complement strand
TTAGCTCAGCGGTAGAGCACTGCCTTCACACGGCAGGGGCCACTGGTTCGATCCCAGTACCGCCCACCAGCGGCATTTGCGCATGCTGCGAAGACAAAAGCTCCCCAGTGACCTGCCTGGCGAGTTCGAGCCCAGCGAGGCCCATCCTCCCTAGGGCGTGCTATGAACGGCGGCGTCGACCGCTTCAAGCAAATCGCTGCTTGAAAAAGGTTTCCTGAGCAGCAATTGCCCGCCCCCCTGGACAACTGCGACGCCGACCGATATGTCATCACTTGCGCTGATGAACACGATCGGAACCGGGTTATGGCGAGCACGAAGCTGCAACTGGACATCGAGACCGGATAAGCCGGGCATGTGGATGTCTAGAATCACGCAATGGGGCGGCTCCTGTTCGAACGCCGCGAGGAACTCTTCGCCTGATGCAAACGAGGCGACGTCGTAGTGGGCCGATCGCAACAGACGCCCCAGTGCGGTGCGCACCGGCGCTTCGTCATCGACCACGGCAATTCGGAAGGCGGAGGTCACCCTTAAGTCTAGCGCCTGGGCCGCATCAGCGACACTGCACTTTGGTTCAGTCGCGGCGCGATGCAGATTGATGAGGACTGACTCCGAGCGTCGCGGCCATCGCCATCAGCTCGGCAGTGGTCTTCGCATTCGTGCGCTCCATGATGCGCGCGCGATGAAACTTCACCGTCTGTTCCGCAATTCCTAGGTCAGCCGCAATCTGCTTATTGAGCTTGCCGGCAGCTACCGCGTAGAGAACCTCGCGCTCGCGATCCGTGAGGCGAGAAAATCGTTGCTGCAGATCGCCCGCTGCCAATGTGGCGAGACGTGTCGCCGTATCACGTTCGATGCCGGTTTTGACGGCGGCGAGCAGTGCCGTCGCCGTCACCGGCTTGGTCAGAAAATCGACCGCGCCGGCCTGTAAGGCACGCACGGTGATCGGAATGTCGCCTTCCCCGGTCAGAAAGACGATCGGCAACTGCGACCCCGCGTCGCGCAAACGCCGCTGCAGTGCGAGGCCATCGAGGCCCGGCAAATTGAGGTCAAGCACCAGACAGCCGGGTGCGCTGAACTTGCATTCAGCCAAAAAGGCTTCTGCCGACGCGAAAGCCTCCACCCTCAAGTGTTCCGAACGCAACAAGCGTGTGAGTGACTTCAGCACCGACGGGTCATCATCGATCAAGAACACCGTGGGCTCATTCGCACCGGTATCCATTCAACTGCGTGCGGGTAGCATCGCGCAGAAGCTGGCGCCACCACCCACGTTGTTCGCGGCAGTCAACCCACCCCCATGCGCGACGAGGATCGAACGGCATATCGCGAGGCCGATCCCCATCCCTCCGGGCTTCGTGCTCCAAAACGGATCGAACACGTGCTTCAGCTTCCCCTCGTCAATGCCGGGGCCGTTGTCGATAACGCAGACTCTCGCACCGGCGTCCGTGGCTTCGGTGTGCACGCAGAGCAAGCGTTGCTTTCCGACATTCGCGTTCAGCGCCTCCGCAGCATTGACGATCAGATTCAGAAGGACCTGCTGCAACTGGACGCGATCGCCGTTCACATCGGGCAACGCGGGGGCCAACGCCGTAGTGAGCTTCACCTGTTGCAGCACAAGCTCGGTGCGAAGCAGATCGATCGTCTCGCGAATCAGCTCATTCAAACCTACCCTCTGTACCCGTAGCTCGTTTCGTTTGAACAATGCGCGCAATCGAACGATGACTTCAGCGGCGCGGTGGTTCTCACTGACGATGTCGTCGCAGATGTCGCGCAGCTCTGTCATGTCTACGGGATCGCGCGCAAGCATTCGTTGCGCCGTTTCCGCGTTCGTCAAGATGGCGGTCAAAGGCTGATTGAGCTGATGTGCAATCGAAGCAGAAAGCTGGCCCAGCACCGAAACTCGCGTCATGTGCGTCAGTGCCGCACGATCGTGTTCTGCTCTCACCGCAGCGGCGAGAACTTCCCCGACCAGCCGTATCCGGGGGACGAACTCTTGCGGCCAATCACGCACGCGGCGAATCGTCGCAAGAGAAAGCGCGCCGATGACCGCGCCACCCACGCTTAGTGGGACCATCAGCACCGAGCGCGTGCCAAGGGCCATCAAGGTGACCTTTTCGGTCTCGGCCTCGATCGGAAGCGCGTCAACGCGCCCGATGCGCACGTGCTCATTGGCTCGGATCGTTGCGAACATCCAAGGCATGGTGACCGCGTTCAAGTTGGGCAGCTCACGGGTCGCGTCCGCGCTCCAGCAGTGGGTCGGGCGAAGCCCCGCGTCGTCGAACTCCAGTGCCCACAGCGTCGTGCGATCCAGGTCGAAAAACGCCGCAAGACGCTTTAATCCAAGCACGATCGCGTCATCGACCGCCCCCGTGGTCAGCGGGACAAGCGTCGCCGCGATATCGGCCAGCAGTCGCTCGAATCCAAGCAGCTCCTCGAGCTTCTCCTGAGTACCCTTGCGCGCAAGCGCGTTTCCGAAGATTTCCGCAACGAGCCGCAACCGCACCAGCAAATCTGCTGGCCACGCATGCTCGTGGCGGATCGTCGCAAAACTCAGCGCACCGTCTACATGTCCGCCGACGTTGAGCGGCACAGATACGTGGGAGCGCACGCACGTTCGCTGAAACGACGCTCGATCGACATGCGCTTCAGCAGGCAGTTCGTCGAGCGAAGAAACAACGACGCCATCACCCGACAAAATGCGCGCGATCACCCATGGATACTTCTGCGTCAGATCACCGACCGACGCTGGCGACAAGCCAGGCCTTACCCACGAGTATGAGTGGCCGTATGTGCCGTCGTCCGCTCGAAAGCGCGAAATGGTGCATCGATCCAGGTCCAGGACCTCGACGATCGCACGCAAAGCAACCTCGATCTCGCCTTCTACCCGGTCCGGAGCCAGAGTGATGAACTGCGCCGATAAATCGGCAAGCACCCGTTCGAAACGCAACAGATCCTGCAACGAGGGCATCGCCACGCTCGGCATGCGGCGCGCTTGTATCGAGACCGCCGACTCAGCGGGCAACGATGTGTTCATCGATTAGCTCGTGCGGACATTGCGCGTGACCTTGCAAGCCGTTTGCGTCAATTGACGCGAATGTTGTGTTCGCGAATCACTTTCTTCCATCGTGCAGCTTCTGTTTCCAGCAAGCGCCCGTAGTGGTTGGGTGAGCTGGCAACGATACGTGTACCCGGCTGCTCGAGTTGCCGAATGACATCGGGCAATTTGCCGATCCGTTGCAATTCCGCGGCCAGTTTCTGCACGATGTCGCGCGGCGTTGCGGCCGCGACGGACACACCGACAAATCCGTCGGTGGCGAGTTCCGACAGACCGATCTCCGCGACGGACGGAACTTCCGGCAACGCCGGTTCGCGCGTCTGGCCGAGCACCAGCAGGACACGGACCTGTCCAGTTCGGACCTGCTGTATGTGCACGAACAGATTTCCGATCGCTAGCGGCAAATGACCGCCCGCAAGATCTGTCGCGAGCCGTGGGCTTCCGACGTACGGAACGGAAACGAGCGATACCTTGCTGATATCCATGAGTTGCTGGGCCGCCAGGTGTGGTATCGACCCGATTCCCGGCACGCCGTAGGCGAGCTGTCCCGGGTGGCTTCGCGCGTAGGACACAGCGTCGCCGAAGGTCCTGAAAGCCGACTGTGCGGGAACAAAGATCGCCAATACAGAGCGCACCAGCAAAGAAACTGGAATGAAGTCACGTGCAGGGTCGTACGCGAGCCGGTCGAACAAAGCGGCATTGGTAACGCTGGTACCGCTGGACAGCAGCAACGTGTACCCGTCCGCAGGCGCCTTGAGCACCAACTCGCTGCCGAGGTTAGTCGCCGCACCCGGACGGTTGTCCACGATGACGGGTTGACGCCACTGCTCCTGAAGCTTGACGGCAAATGCACGCGCGACGATATCGCTTGCAGTGCCCGACGGATAGGGAACGATCCACCGAATGGGTTTGTGGGGGTAAGTCCGCTCGTCGGCGAGCGAAGCTGACGCGCAGGTTGCAATTAGAACCCATGTTGCCACGCGGATCAGGCACGCGGACACAGCTTCACTCTTCATGCGCATGCGGTGGGCCAAAGTAGTCAATGTGGGGCCGCGCCTTAAGACGTTTGCGGCGAAGTGAAGTGGAGTGCCTACCGGAGGGCTGCCCCGGACTAAAGGTGAGCCAAGCCTAGCCTAAAGACCAACTCCTTACCGCATGTTTTTGCGGCTTTATTGTCGAAGCCACGTACATCGAAGCTGCTGCGGTTTCGGTCGAGCCGGCGCCGCGGCCCGCTGGCAAGAAGTAGAACAGATGGTTGACACCTGAATGGGTCGACACACCCCGTTCACCGCTACGATCTGCCTGCATCCGAAGGTTCAGGCATGATGCACTCCGGCATGCGCATAGACCCTACGGCGCATCGCATGTTCAAGTTGCGGCGCGAACGGTACCGGCGGTTGGTTCAGCGGTAGAGCCCCGCGTTCACACGGCAGGGCAACTGGTTCGAACCCGGTACCCGCCCACCGGAAGAGAGACACCCAGCCAGAAGCGCCGGCGAGACCGGCGACGGCGACGGCAACGCAGGAGGACGGCTGTGCACATTCGGATCTCGAGCGAACCGACTCGCGCGCGTCGGTGTCTTGTTGCTGCGCTCTGCACCGCCGTGCTGATCGCGTCTGGCACGGCAAGCAGCGCGGGTTACCCGGTACGCGTCGTTCGGATGATCGTTCCCTCAGGCACCGGCGGCGGCACCGACGTGATGGCTCGAATCGTGGCGCCGAAGGTTGGGGAAATCTGGGGGCACCCGGTGATCGTCGACAACAGGCCCGGCGCAGCCAGCATCGTGGGCGTAGAAATCGCTGCGCGGTCGGCGCCTGATGGCTACACGATAGTGATGGTGTCGTCCGGGTTCGCGATCACGCCGAGCCTCGTTCGAAAGTTGTCGTACGACACGGTCCGCGACTTCACACCGGTCGTGCACGTTGCCTCGGTGCCGAATGTTCTGGTGGTCCACCCGTCGATGCCGGCGCGCGGGCTCAAGGAACTGCTCGCGTTGGTGCGCAGTCGGCCCGGGCAGCTCACCTACGCGTCGGCCGGGATCGGTAGTTCACCGCATCTGTCGATGGAGTTGCTGCGAGGCATGGCTGGGCTGGATCTGGTGCACGTACCCTACAAGGGCAGCGGCCCCGCAACCATCGACGTGATCAGCGGACATGTACCCATGATGCTTCCGAGTCTGCCGACGGTCGTCGGACAGATCCAGGCCGGCAGGTTGCGTGCTTTGGCGGTGACCACGACGAAGCGTTCCTCGGCGATTCCGAATGTGCCGACGATCGCCGAACTTCTTCCAGGCTATGAAGCCGTCCAATGGTTCGGCATCCTCACCCCTGCCGGAACGCCCGATACGATAGTGTCTGAACAGAACCGGGCGTTCAACGAAGCGCTGTCGGCGGTCGAGGTCAGAGCCGCACTTGCCGCGCAAGGGGCCGAACCCGTCGGCGGCACCGCGCTCAAGTTCGCCCAGTACATCAGGGTCGAACAGACTCGCTGGGCCTCAGTCGTGCAGAAGAGCGGCATCGCGCCTGAATGAGCCATCGATTGCCTCGCCCCACCGGCAGCTTCAGTTCCCGCGACCGATATGGCTAAATACGCGAGCGCATCTGGGTGCGCAGGTCCGCACCGATTAACTGATTATTCATGGAGGATCGACGATGGATAAACCACTGGGCAATGAAGACCTCTCCGAGATACCCGGCGAACGGGTGATCGACAAACCGGAACTCCCCGGGAGCGGCATCACCAACGGCAACGACGTGTACACCGAGTTCGTCGTCGGAGAAATGCAGTTGAAGCGCGGTTCCGTCGAGAAGTTCGAGGTGTTCTCGGACGAGGGCGAACGCATCGGCGGCACCAACCGATATCCGTCGCCGATGAACTACCTGGCGATGGCGATCGGATTCTGACTGCTCACCCAGGTTGCGCGGTACGCGCACATGATGAAGATGAAGGTAAGCGGCGCGAATTGTCGGGTCGTCTTCCGTAAGCATCTCGGCGGCTCGGTGCTGAAGGGCACCGTATTCAATCGCTGGGAGAACGTGGCGACGCACCTCAGTCTCGACAGTGACGAGCCCACGGACAAGCTGGCGCACCTGATCCGTAATGCCAAGGCGGGTTGTTTCGCCGAAGGCCTGATTACCCAGCAGGTACCGCTGGAAAGTCACGTGCAGGTGAACGGCAAAGCGTTCCACATCGAAGGAATCACGTCCAGGTAGCCAGGCGCTTCAGGCAGCAAGCGAGCCGCGCGGGATCGTTGAACGACCCGCGCGGCCGACGCGCTTTTGACGGACGTATGGGTGAATCGTTTGCGCGACGCGAGAGCTTTTCGAAGCTAGGGGTCGTGGCGCAAAGCTATGGTTACCAGCGGCAGCATCCGATCGCGCGGCGTTTGACTCAGGCGCCGAAGAACAGGTGTTCGACGAGGATCTTCGTACCGATGACCATCAGCACGACCCCTCCGACCACCTCTGCGCGCTGACCTGCCAGCTTGCCCACGACTTTCCCCAACAGCACACCCGCGCTCGACAATACGATGTCGTCGCTCCGATAGCCACGCACGCAACGAGAACCGGGGACCGAGAAGGGGTAACGTCACCCCGGCCGCGCCCGCGTCCACGCTGGTGGCCAGCGCCAGGCTCAGCAGTCCGCGGCCAGACAGGGGCATCTTCGGCGCTGCATCATGCGCGCTCAGTGCCAGGTAGACCATGCGCGTCCCGATACCGACGAGCAGGACGAAGGCGATCCAATGATCGACGTCTCGAATGATCGACGCGAACGCGATGCCCAGCCACCAACCCACCAGCGGCATCGATGCTTGCGCGAGACCGAAAGCGGCGCCGATGCGCAACGCCTCTCGCGCGCTGGAATGCGGATGCGCGATGGTGCCCTGGCCCAGCGCTGCGGCGAAGGCATCCATGGACAGGGCGAGGGCCAGCAATATCAAGGCGGTCATCTGCAACAAGCTCCTTCGTGCGGCCGTCGGTCACTCGAGCACGGTTGCTGGATCCCCCGGGCCGCGTTCTCAGACGACCGCCCGGTGGTAACGTTCAAGGAGTCATCGATCTCATTGTTCAGGTATGTGGAGGTGGCCGTTCATGCTCGTCAACTGCGTCGCGTATGAGAAAGGTCGGCGGTCATGTGACCTGCCGATGTCGGCGGTTCGCGATTGGCTCGACACTCACGCGGGGTTCGTCTGGGTTGCGCTGCGTGATCCCGATGACGCAGAGCTCGGCGCCGCAAAGGCAGCCTTCCAACTTCCGGACGAAGCGATCGAAGAAGCGCGCCGAGTATCCCAGCGACCGATCATCGCCGAGTACGACGACGACATCCTGTTCGCCGTGCTGAAGTTGGTCGAATACTCCGGCAATGCATTGAATGTAGGCGAACTCGACGTCTTCGTGGGCCCACGCTTCGTTCTGTCCCTGCGCACGAACAGCGATCGAAACCTGTTGGGGGTGCGGGCGCGCCTGGAACACGAACCCGAGCTGCTCGAACTCGGGCCGGGCATTGTGTTCTATGCGCTGCTGGAGAATGTCATCGACCGATTCTTTCCCGTGATCGACGAGATGGATGAAGAGTTCGACCGGATCGAACCGCTGATCTTCGGCCGTGGCAAGCAGCGCGAGGCGCTGGAGCGGCTCTACGGACTCAAGCAGCGCGTGACAGAGATGAGACACGCGGTGGCGCCGCTGTACGATGCCGCCAGCAAACTGCATGGCGGCAGAGTGCCTCGCGTCGTCGCTGGAATGAACGACTACTTCCGCGATGTCTACGAATACATGTATCGGGCCATGCGCGCACTCGAAGGTCTGCGCGATTCGATCGGGACCGCGATGACGGTGAATCTGTCGATGGTGACCATGGATCAGACGGATATCTCTAAGCGGCTCGCGGCATGGGCTGCCATCTTCGGCGCGGTGACGGCTTTGGCAGGCATCTGGGGAATGAACTTCGAATTCATGCCGGAGCTCAACGAGCCGTGGGGATATCCCGCGGCGCTCGCGCTGATGGTGGGGACGGCCGGGGTTCTCGCTTGGCGCTTCCGCAGGTCGGGCTGGCTATGAGGCCCGAAAGCCCGCATCTGCGCGTGCACAGGGCGACTGTCGCGCCGACACCTGCAACGCCCGTCCGGATTACCGCGCAGGTTCCGCGACGCGATCGACTTCTGCCTGCGCCAGTACGCTCAGACACGCGTCACGCTCGCGATTCGTGAACGCCAGAAAACAGGCATTCGATACCGCGCAGCTCGATCTGTGCTCGAAGTAGTTGATGGCGGTGTGCACGAGGCGGTAGACCGTGTCCTTGAGATCGGCGCCCCCTGTGCCTGCACCGAGGATGGGGAACACGATCGAGCGAAGCTTCTCCGACGCATAGTCGGTCGAATCCGCGGTCTTGAGCGCTTCGGAGATACAGGTCTCGACCTCCGGTACGGGCCGGTAGCCGACGCCGGGTTGACCGTGCACCGCTGCGGCGTGGAAGATCCGCTTTACACCATTGGTATTGGTCAATTCGCCTGCGGAAGTTACGAGGACGGTGCCCGGCGGTACCGAGGGCACGGCACCCATTGCCACGGCGAGTTCGTCGGCGATCGTGTCCTCGATCACCTGCCCTGCCCGATCGCGTTTCGCGCCGAAGTAACGGATGACGGCCGACCCCGAACGATCGAAGAAGCGCGCCATCTGCATGTTGGTGTTCTCCGAATTGACCCAGATGTCGATCCCCGTCACGTGGCGGATGTCGCCGGTAAGCACGCTGATGCGTTTGCGCGGTGCCTTGCGCAGCTTGAACACCTGCGCTTTCGCCGGGTCGATGCGTTCGGCCGGACCGGTCGCGATCCGCCGTTTCTGGAGTACTTCGTGCACGAGGCTGTCTGCCACCTGCCCGCGCAGACCGTTCGCGATGTAGGTGCTGAGGGTGCGTCGCGCCTTCGCGAGCCCCGCCGGGGTGCGGGCGTCGTACGTGATGCAGTCGAAGCCGGCCAGATTGAAGGGTGTCCTGGTGCCCACGCGGCGAAGCAGCACGGTGACGCACTCGCGCAATGCGTGGCGCACGCCCAACTCGTAGAACACGTTGGGATTGAGGGTCGAGAGGTCGACCACCGCCACATCGTCGTCGAAGATGTGCGAGATCATTTTTTTGTGCACCCACCCGCCCTCGGCGATCTTGTCGCAACGGATGCAGCGGATCGTCGGACCGCCGACCTTCTGCATGACCGCGCCTTCGACCGCCTCGCGTATCAGCGTCTCGTAGATCGCGTCGAAGTCGATCAACTTGCCGTCGACGTCTTTCTTCTCGCCGAACGGCATGATGACGAAGCAGTTTATCGCTCGCTCAGCCACGCGCGCCGCCGCCTGCCCGTGGCGCAGCCGCCGACGCGCCCTTCAATCCCTGCGCCAGCAACCACATGATGCCGACCAACGTCTTCGCATCCTCGATGCGGGCGAACAGAACCTCTTCGCGCAGCTCGTCCAACGAATAGTCGACCACACGGATGTCCTCGCCCTCGGCCTGCACCCCGCCACCCGAACTGACCTGGCCAGCGTCGCTCACCTCGGCGCAGAAAAGAATGATCCGCTCCGACGACCCGCCCGGCGACAGGTAAAAGCTTGCGACGTAGTGCAGCGCATCGATGTCGTAGCCGATCTCCTCGCGCACTTCGCGGCGCAATGCCGTTTCCGGCGCCTCGTCGGGCATCACGATGCCGGCGACCGCTTCGGTCATCCAGCCGGGCCCCTTGCGCCAGGCGGGATAGCGAAACTGCTCGATCAGGATGACGCGTTGCGTATCGCGGTTGAATACGACCGCGGCGACGGAATCGCCCCGCTCGAAGTTCAGCCGTCGGACCGGGGAACTCATCCCGCCGCTGAAAAGTTCATGCGAAAGCTCGGCGGCGTCGACCTTGAAGAAGTCGTCCAGCAATCGGGTTTCGCGCTCGATCACGACTTTCTTCATCGGCGTGGGTGCCCCGACTGAATAGATGTCCGAAACACTTAAGCGACCTCCTAGCGGCCGCTGCCGCCCTCGATCTTCTTCCTGTACGCGGACACCGCCGCGACGAACGCGTTCAACACCTCGGGCGTCTGTGCCCACGTCTCGATACTCGCCAGATTGAACTCACGCGCTTCGGTATCGAGGTCTTCCCAGGCATCGCTCACGCGCAAGGCCCAGTCGCTCTTGCCCCGGTGTGCGGTGCGCACGTAGATCCAATGCCCGAGTGCCGCAGCACGCTCCTTGGGCTCGAGGTGTTCGATCGCATGCAGCACATCTACGGCTTCGCGTTCGTTCATCGCACTCTCCCTCGTCTACTTCATCGGGGACACCGCGTCGATCTTGACTCGAAATCCTACACAGCAGTCACGGTCGATCGGTGCATTGCGGTAACGGGATCCGATCGCGCAGAAACGTGGTGCGTCCATCGCACCGCCGCCGCGGATGGCTCGATGGCTGTGCCAGGGGCTTGCGCACCAGTCCCAGGTATTCCCACACATTCCGTGGAAGCCCTCGGCATTCGGTGGGTGAGCGGTCGCCGGTGCCGGCACTGCGTCGGCGAACGGTTGGCCATAACAGGCGAGCCGGACGTCCAGTTCGCCCGTCGCGGTAGCGTAGACGCGCCGCGGCTCGGCACCTCGGGCTGCCTGCACCCACTCGGTCTCACTCGGCAGACTCCCCCGCATCCACAGTGCGAATGCGCACGCCTCATACCAATTCACGCCGGTGACCGGCGCATCGTCGGTGCAGAAAACGGTACGGCTCCAGGTCGGCGGCGGCGGATAGTCGGTGAGCGCGAGGAACGCGCGGTATTGGGCGTTGCTCACCGGTTGCGTACCGATCCAGGCGGACGGCGCGCGCGGGGTCGCGATACGCCGCAGTTCCAGGAAACCTTCGCCGATCGAGGCACGGTCGCCATCGAAGTCCAGCCTGAGCCGTGGTAACCGCGATACCGACGCGCGGAACGTCTCGAGTTTCGCCGCCGTTTCGCGCACTCGGGCGACACGCGCTTCGGACTGGAGCGGTGCCGCCATGCCGGCGCGCTTTCGGCGACGCCTCGAATGGGCAGGGAGCGCGTCACGGATGATCTGCGTCGCCTCGCCGAGCGGTAAAGGACAGTCCCGACGCGGGTGCAATGTCTCGCCCCCGCGATTCCACCCGGCGCGGGCCAGCCACAGCTTGCGCCCCGTGTAGGCGCGCTGTTCCTGCTCCACCCACGGAGAGGCGAGCGCGTTTTCGGACACGACGCCGACCATCAGTTCACACTCGGCCAGGGAGGCCTCGACCGCGTCGCGCCAGAATGGATCGCCCTCGACCAGTTCCGGATCGAGCACGCACGCGATCCCCTCGTCGGCCAGCTCGCGTGCGAGTGCCACGACAAGGGCGCGATCGTCTCGGGAGTGGCTGATGAACACCATCAGGACGCCGCGACCATGCGCACCGCCTTGCGCGGTATCGACGCGCGGATCGACCGTTGTTGGAGGGCCGCCACCGCCTGCACCCAACGCTGCAAAATCCGGGCTTCCTCCCCGTACACGTTACCCAACAGCACTGTCCGACCGAGCGCGTCCGGCAACCACGCGTCTCCGTCGCTGTTGATCAGCAGGTACTGCCCGACCCGCGACCCCGAGCTGCGGAACGCGATGCTCGGCAACGCACGGCGGTTCGTCGACGCCGGCAGCGAGGCCATCAACTCGGCCTCGGCACGCGCGAACGCCTCGTCACCGACTGCCAGGTGCCGACTGTCGTGCGCTGCCGCCTGATCGGTCGGTGTGTACTGGAAAATGTTCCAGTGCGCGACGGCGCCGTGGCGTAGCACCTCGGCGCCTATACGATCGAGGTCGGCGAGATTGCCGCGGTGCGCGACGGTGTTGACGACCACCCGCGACGGGCCGCCGAGCGAGTCGAGCAGATCGAGCAGCGAAGTCGTTTCCGCGTACAGCGCGCGGCGCCCGCGCCGGAACAGCTGTACGCTCTCGTTCGACCAGCCATCGAGCGGAATGCCGAGGAAGTCGGCTGCGCCTAGCAGTTCAGTCAACTTTCGTGACGGACCACTCCCCTCGGCCGACGACTGTTGCAGGTCGACGCCCACGGTATCGACCTTGATCGACTGCACGCCGCAGTCACGCAGCCGATGGAGGAATTCGGACAGACCGTCGATCGTCAGCGGGTCGCCGCCGGAGAGGGTCACGTCCCCGATGCCAAGACGAACGAACGCCGCGACTGACGACTCCAACGCAGCGAGGTCGGGCTCGCGCCCACCGAAGTAAGTGTAACACCCCCGGCAAGCGACATAACAGCGCTTGGCGACGGCCAGATTGAGTCGCTCGGGGCGGGCAGCCATGAGAACGATCTCGACTATCCTCTTTTTGCCGGGTCGCAACGGGAAGACCCCGCCCAGCGGGCAGGTGACGCAACTAGCATGAATCGATTGACGATCATACGTCGATCGGCGACACCACGCACGCAATGCCGCCTACAACCTTCAGCCCCGACGCTGTACGCTGATTGGGCCCGGGGCTCACGAAGCACCTGAGGCGCGTGGCTGGAAACCCGACCGGGCAAGTCAACGCCCTCTGCTCAGTCGGCAGTGATCTTGGCGCTGCGGATCACCTTGCCCCAGCGCGCGATCTCGGACTTGATGAAGGCGGCGAACTCGTCCGGCGCCATCAGTCTGGGCTCGAAGTCGCTGGCCAGCATCCGATCGCGAGTGGCCGGGGTCTGCACGATCTGCACGATGTCGGTATGAAGCCGGTTGACGATCTCGCGCGGGGTCTTGGCGGGTGCAACGAAGCCATACCAGACCTCGGCCGACATAACCGGCCCGCCGCCTTCGGCCACGGTCGGGATTTCCGGAGCCTGCGCCACGCGCTTGGTACTGGTTACCGCCAACGCACGAAGCTTGCCGCTCTTGACGTGAGGAATGGCACCGGGCGTCGAGGCGAACGTGAACTGGATCTGGCCTGCGATCACGTCGGTCGTCGCCGGGCCCGCCCCCTTGTACGGCACATGGACGATATCGATTCCCGCGAGGCTGCGAAACATCTCGGTGGCGAGGTGCGCGGCTGCACCGGGCACGGCGCCGTAGTTCAACTGGCCCGGGCGCGCCTTGGCATAGGCGATGAACTCCTTCACATTCGTGACTGGCACGGACGGATGCACTGCCAGCACGAACGGCGCCGAAGCAACGAGAGCGATGGGCGAGAAATCGCGGACCGGGTCGAACGGCAGCTTCGCATACAGGCTGATATTGTTGGCGAGCGGGCCCGACGTACCGGCGAACAACGTGTAGCCGTCGGGCGAGGACCTGGCCACGATTTCGGCCCCGATGTTGCCGCCGGCGCCGGGGCGGTTGTCGATCACGACCGCCTGTCCGAGTCGATCCTGCAACGGGGTGGCGACGATACGCGCGAGGATGTCGGTAGGCCCACCCGCAGGCAACGGAACGATCACGCGCAGTGGCTTCGAAGGGTAGGGAACGTTCGTCTGTGCGCGTGTCGGAGTAAACGCCGCACTCAGCGCGAGTACCGAGACGGCGCCCATGACTGCAGCGCGGATCGATGGCGCGGGAAACTTTTCCATGTCCTCAGCTTTCAGTTCTTATTGGTACTGGCGAAATCGAAGACCACGATCTCATGATCGTCGAGCCGGCTCACTACGACCTCCACCCATCCCGCACGCAGCGTGAACGCGAGTTGCGTTTCGGTCGACGCCGTGCGTACCTCCGAGGGCACCGATCCGGAATCGCAGCGCAGGCGGATGACGATATCGTCGACCGGTCGAATGCGGGTACCCGGGTGCCGCCAGCCGGAGTTGACGTGCTTTCCCACCGGAAAGTTGATCAGGTGCACCAGGTCCCGACGGTGGCCGTTCACCTCCTGTCGCATATGGGTGATGTCGACATGGTCGGGCGCATCGACGACAAGCACGCGGGATTCGCCTGCCGCCCAGGCGACCGCATTGGCAAAAACGCGGCCCAGATCGGGGAAGCCATAACGATGGAACAGCGCATCGATCTGGTTGGCGAAATAGACCACCCGACCCGCGCCGTGCTGGCCGCGCAACACGACCGGGATATCGGTGCCGCTCCCGATCGCGCTGTACTCTGGAATGCTGATGGTGGCGCCCGAGTGCGCGATGACCGGTGGAATGAGCGTGAGCGGCACCTCGCGCGTCACCGCGTCGTCGAGGTCGAGCTCGACCAGTGCGCCATCGTTGGGAATCAGATCGGTATCGCCAAGATCGGCGAGCAGCGGATCATCGCGCCGTTCGAGCTTCGCATAGGACGACTTGAGGTCGTGCCGGATGCCATTGCGTTGTGCCCCGATCAGCGCATCCAGGGTCGGGCGTGCCGCCCGATCTCCGTGTTCGTCGTAGCGCCCCGTCTCGAAAGTCAGCACGAGCGCGCCTCCACCGCGCACATATGCGGTCAGCGCCTCGACGCAGGCCTGGGTCAGGCACGCGGCGTTGGGCAGCACCACCGCGCCATAGCGACCGAGAGTAGCGGCGTCCAGAAACTTGTCGGACAACACATCGAACGGGATATGCGCCTCCTGCAGCGCACAGTAGGCGCCTCGCACCGAATCGAAATAACGCGCGTCCGGCGTGTCCCGTCCGTAGTTGTCCTGACTGAAGCGCGAGAACACGATCGCTACCGCGGCGACCGAGCGTGCAGCCTCGAAATACTGCTCCCAGCTTGCGAGCCGCGCATAGACCTCGCGCATCGGGGATAGCATCCGGCGGTCGAACAGCGGCGAGTAACCCCCATTGATATGCAGCCAGCTCGACACGCCGTTGGCGAACTGCTGAGCGATCCACGCCCGGTTCTCCGCCTCGGGTGTCGCCGACAGACGCCACCAGGGGTAGAAGTAGCTCGCCGTCATCCATCGAGGGCGCTCCGGGCCCAACCCGGCGAGGTACTTGGCCTGAAGGCCAGGCCACCACGGCACGGTGTTTCGGCGCTGGCATTCGAACGTGAGCACATCCTGCGCGTCCAGCCAGTAATCGATATCCCAGCCACCGATCTGTATGGTCTCGAGCGACTCCATCAGCTGAACTGCCGAAATGAAGATGGCCGCCGGGTTGGCACGATGGATCGCCTCGTGCATCAGGCGCACCCAGCTCGCAATCTGGCGGTAACGCCACTGATTGAACGCGCGCCAGTTCGGATCGGACCAGTTCTCTGCAACGGGAATTCTCGCCCCGGTCTCCGCGCCGAACGAGGCCTGACACGCGTCGCAATGGCAGACGGTGGTATCCCACGCACCGAACTTACCCGCGTTGTTCCAGATGCCATCGACCGCATACTCGCGCAGGATCTCGGTGACGACCTCGGGCAGCCGCTCGCGATAATACGCAGCGCTGGGACACGTGACGTAGTGGTCGCTGACCTCGCACAGCTGCCCGTCGAGGTCGCGACTGAACCATTCCGGATGCACATCGGCCAACGCCTTCGGCGCACAGCTCGGATCGATCCGGGCCAGCACCTTGAGGCCTTCGCGATGCGCCACGGGAACGATTTCCGCCAACAGATCCCGATTGCCGAGGGCGCTGCTGATGCGTTGTTCGGCAATGCGGGTCTGGTAGAAGGCGACGATGCCACCGCCGCTGATGCAGAAGGCGGTGGCAGAGAACCGCTTGGCATCGGCGACCAGCGCTTCGGCATCGATTCTCGGTTCGTCACCCTCGCGCAGATTGATCAGCAGTACGCGATTCGGACGCTTCCACCACAGCATCGTTTCGCGCTCCATCCTTCCTCCGATCAGAAGTGTGCCGACCAGCGCGCGGTGATCAGCACGTTGGCCGGCAGGGACTCGCCGCGCAAAGCGAAAGCGCCTGTGATTTAACCCGCGAGCCGCGCGTTCTGCGGAAACATCGCCTTGCGCGCAGCGTCGTCCATCTCGGTCTTGAACGCATGGCGCGTCTTCAGCGCTTCGGCGCGCTGCGCCGCCGGGCGGGCATTGACTTCATCCAGCAAGCGCTTGACGTTCGGCAGTTTCTCCCATGCCTCGGCACCCCCCAGCACGAACGGCACCACGCGTGCCCAGCCCCATACCGCCATGTCGACCAACGTATAGGCGTCGCCCAGCATGTAGCGATGCTTCGCCAGTTGCGCCTCGACCAGGTTCCAGTGCCGCCACGCCTCGAAGTCGTAACGATTGACCGCGTAGGTTTTCGGCTCGGGTGCGAAATGCCTGAAGTGGACGCACTGGCCCGAATACGGTCCGATACCTGTGGCGACGAACATCAGCCACGAATACATCGTCGCGCGTTCCGCCGGCGTGTTTTTCGGCATGAACTTTCCCGTCTTCTCGGCGAGATAGAGCAGGATTGCCGTGCTGTCGAAAACCGTGATGTCACCGTCCACCAGCGCCGGCGTCTTCGCATTGGGGTTGATCGCGGTGAACGCCGGCGCATGCTGGTCGCCCTGACGTGTATCGACCGGTGCGAACTCGTAAGGCAGCTCGGCCTCTTCAAGATACAGCGCCACTTTGGCCGGATTCGGGGACGGGTGATAGTAGAACGTGATCATCGCGAGTGTCCTTTAAGTGAGTTGAGCGCCATCGAAATCCTGAGCGCTATCGAAATATTGAGCGCCGTTCGTTACGGCCGGCTTACGCCGTGCGCTCGCGCGCGCGGCAGAGCTTCGCACGTTGCCCGCCGTCAGCGAGCAGGAATCCGATCGATCGACACCCCCGGCAACCCGCCCTTGGCACCCAGATGAACGATCGGACAGTTGAGCACCACATCCGTCTCGGTGAGCATCAACGCCCCCTTGTCCACCGCCTCGAGGATCTCTTCCTGCGAGCGCAAGATTCGGGCGACCTGCCCCGGTCGCCAGGTCACGGTCACCATCTGCCAAAGTGGACTGTAGGCCCGGCTCTTGTTGCCGGCGCCCATCGGCTCGGGCGCGGACGCGAACACGCTGCCCTGCTTGAAGTTGGCGACTGCGTAGACCTTGTCGAGCGACGAGCCCTGACCCGTCGCACGCGCCGCCTTGCTCACTACGGCGTCGGCGAGTCGCGGTGCGTAGTTGGCGCCTTTCGCCTTGGCGACCTCCGGCGTCGAGACGTCGGTGGTGACGTAGAAAACCTCCTGGCCGTCGTACCAGCCGCGGGCGAGCGGCAGATGCGCTTTGGGTTCGGTATCGGCGGACGGTGGCACGGCACAGGCGCCCACCAGCGAGGCGGCAGCCATGGTCAGAAGCCAGCGCCGGCGGCGTGGGGTCGACGATGGCGATCGCGCCGTATTCAAGGCTGAGACCGGTTGCTCGACAGTCATACCTGCACTCTCCGTGTCACGGATTCATCGGCGCTCGAAATGGGGCTTGAACTCAGTTCGTGACCCGCACCAGGGGTCTGCGATCGGCCAGCGCCAGCCAGCCACGCGTGATCCGATAGATCGCCCATACGCCCAACGCGAACAGACCGATCGCCCAGGTCGCGAAACCGATCAGCACCAGCGTCAGCGGCAGGGAAACGACGACGATGAGCGTGGCCCACGCCGCCGCATACCAGAACGTGCGTATCTGCCAGCTGAAGTGTGAATCGAGCCAGGTGCCGCGTACCTCGCTGCGTTTCACGTAGTTGATCACCACCGCGATGATCGAGGGCCACCCGAACAGGAAGGCGCCGACGACACTCGCGGCGCCGAATGCGCCGATGACGAGCGACACCGCATGCAGGCCGTAGACGACCTGGGTCAGCGTAATCAGATTCGCCGCAGGCGCCCCGTGACTGCCCCCCTCGAGCACCACCGGGATGCGCTCCTTGCTGCCGCCGCCATTCATCTGATGATTTTCCTGTCGCGTGTGACCATGGCTTGCTGACTTTCGACGCGGCCATGACGAAACGGCCGTCGCCCCGGTTGCGACTTTGTCATCGAAGCGCAGGGCGAAGAGTAGCTCAACCCGTTGTCGATGGATCGAACATCCGCGCGAGCGCAGGACCCACCCCGTGCACGACCCGCGCGCCCGGCGCCGAATAACTGCCGAGCGTCGGCTTCGGCAACCCCAACCGCACCAGCGACTCCGCCATCACTGTGGCGCACCGGATTCCCTCCAGCACGGGAACCGGCAGCAGCGCCTGCAGATCGCGTTGCCAGCCAGCGGCGACGGCACCCGCCATGACGATCGATTCGGCGCCGTGCTCGGCGATCGCACGCTCGGACAGGCCTGCCAACGCGCGCACAGCGGCTTGCGGATCGGCCAGGGCAGCGTTCGGCCCGGCATCGATCGCCTCGACGCAGACGCAGCGCGCGCCTAGCCCGTAGCCGTCGATCAGCTCCCGGTACGTCGACCGGTGGCGCGTGCCGAAGGTGACCACGGCGAAGTTCGCACCCACCGTGCAGGCCGTGAGCGCCGCGGCCTCGGTCATCCCGATGACCGGAATCGGCAGCAATTCCCGCAACGCGCCGAGCCCGGTGTCCATCGACACTGCGATCACCATCGCAGCGCAATGCGGCGCGTGCGTCGCCGCGAGTTCGAGCATCGCCTGCTGCGCCAGCGCATTCTCGCTGCGGCTGCCGATCACCTGCGCCCCGAACGTCCCGGTTGCGCCGAACACCTCGGTCCCGGGCATCGCCACCTCGCGCGCGGCGGCGACGCAGACGTCGGTGATCGCCTGCGTCATGTTGGCATTGGCGACCAGCAACCTCATGCCGGCGGCACCGCGTTCAACCAGTGACGCGCGATGTCGCGACGCTGCGTAAGCCAGACTCCGGGGGCATGCTTCAGGTGATCGAGCAGCGTGCGCAGCCCCGCGATGCGACCCGCCCGGCCGATGATGCGGATGTGCAGCCCGATCGACAGCATCTTCGGCGCATGCTGCGACTCGGCATGGAGCCAGTCGAACGCGGCGATCGTGTAGTCGGCGAAATCGCGCCCATGCACGAAGGCATAGCTGTCGTGGAAGCGCATGTCGTTGGTGTCGAAACAGTACGGCAGCACGAGATGCGCCTTGCCGGCGACCGTGACGTAGTACGGCAGATCATCGTTGTACGCATCGCTGTCGTACAGAAAGCCTTCGCCGGCGATCAGCCGCCGGGTGTTCACCGACGGCGACGATCGCGTATGCCAGCCGAGCGGACGCTGACCGGTCAGGCGCCGGATACCTTCAGTGGCCCTGCGGATGACCGCGAGCTCATGGTCGGGCGTCATCCCGTGGTGCGTCTCCCACCGATAGCCGTGGCACATGAACTCGACCCCGCGCCGCACGCCGTCTTCGGCGATCCAGGGTGCGCGCTCGAGCGCTCGCGTGCACACGTTGAATGTCAGCGGAACGCCGGCGCGCTCGAACTCGTTCATCACCCGCCAGTACGCGACCCGGGTCGAATATTCGTAGTGCGAAGCCGTGCACAGATCGGCGGCGCCCAGCACTTCCTGGCGCACTTCGTGGCGCGCTTCGTTGCGCTCGTCGCCGTCGCCGATATTGAGTTCGGCGCCCTCCTCCACGTTGAGCACGAACGACACCGCGAAGCGTCCGCCGTTGGGCCAGCGGATATCGGGCGGCTTGTTCGCGTAGCCCTTGAAATCGCGTTCGATCATCGTGTGCTGCGGCGCGCGTGCGGTGCCCGCCTGCCCTCGCGCCGGAGCGCGCATGTCAGGCGAAGCATCGGTCGAGCCTCTCGTGCAGGTTCCGATACGAAGCCGGATCGAAGAACGAGGTGCCCGCGCGATAGCGCATCGGCTCGGCGATCTCGGGGCGCGCGATACCTTCGGCGTCGGCATCGAAGGTGAGTTCGAGTTGCACGCCGTTGGGATCGTAAACGAACTGCTGCCAGTAGGTCGTGCCCGGAATGAGGAACTCGCGCCACGGCAGCGCCGCGCGCGCGAAACGTTCGCGAAACGAGGTCCAGCCGAAGGCGGTGACCGACACGTGATCGATCGACCCGGTCTCGGGGGCGACCTTGCCCTCGCTCCCGAGCGCGGGCCCACCCGCGTAGATGTGGATCACCGCTTCGCCGACCGGGGTCGGCACCGCGATCCACGCCCCGGGGTAGCCGAAGTCCGGACGATGCGCGATTCTCAAGCCGAGCAGACGTGTGTAGAACGCAACCGTCGAGGCGAGGTCCTCGGTCTTGATCGCCACATGCAGCAGGCCGGTGATCGGCATCGTCGTTGCTCCCGTGTGTCTGCTTGGAAATCGGCCGCGTGCTGCCCCGGCGCCCTGGCGTGCAGCGGCGAGCTCAGCGCGGTGCGCGGCGCAGATGCCAGTCGGTGACCCGCTGGAATGCGTCGCCGGCGGTACACAACAACGCCTCCGACCAGGGTCGCCCGACGATCTGCAATCCGATCGGCATCCCGTCGACATCGAAGCCGGCGGGTACCGAAACCGTCGGTACCCCAAGATAATTGAACGGTCGCGTGAGGCGCGTCAACGCCCCCAGCACGGCCGCTGCCTCCGGACGATCCGCCAGATCGGTCTGTGCGCGCGTCGGTACCGGCTGCGAATGGGTCGGCGCGAGCAGCAGATCGCACGCGTCGAACACCCGGCGGCAGAAATCGTCGAGTGCCGGCGCGCGCAGCTTGAGCGCCTGCAGATACTCGAGCGCGGTGAGCGCCGCGCCGTGCTCGAGGCGCGAACGCACCTGTGCGCCATAGTCTTCCGGGCGCTCGACCAGCCACCGCTGGTGCGCGCTTGCCGCCTCGGACCACATCAATACCGTGCCCGCCGCGTTGATCGAATCGAGCGGTGGCACGTGCACCGGCACCACGCGCGCCCCGAGTGTCGCGAACACGCGCGCCGCCTCGTCCAACGCGACGCCGATCGGCGGTGCCAGGTCGCGATCGAAATAACCGACCGGCATGCCGATACGCAGGCCGTCGATACCCGCACCGAGCGCGCCGACCAGATCGGGTACCGCGCGACTCGACGCGGTAGGGTCGGCGACGTCTGCGCCCGCGATCGCCTGCAGCAGATGGGCGCAGTCGGCGACCGAGCGCGCGATCGGTCCGACATGGTCGAGCGAATGCGACAGCGGCATCGCGCCGGCGCGGCTGACGCGGCCGTACGTCGCCTTGATGCCGCTCACGCCGCAGAACGCGGCCGGCACGCGGATCGAACCGCCGGTATCGGACCCTAGTGCACCGAACACGACCCCGGCGGCGACCGATGCCGCGCTGCCGCTGGACGACCCGCCGGTCACGTACGCCGGATTCCATGGATTGCAGCAATCGCCGAAGTGCACGTTGTGCCCGGTGGGACTGAACGCGAACTCGGCCATGTTCAGGCTGCCGAGGTTGACCGCGCCCGCGTCGGCGAGTCGCGACAGCGCGGTCGACGTGTGGTCGGCGCGCCAGTCACGCCGGATCTTCGACCCGCACGTGACGATCCGTCCCGCGCGATAGAACATGTCTTTGTGCGCGAGCGGCACGCCCTGCAGCGATCCGGGCGTACGCGTCGTACGCGCGCGTCCCGCATCGGCCGCGCGCGCGGCGTCGAGCGCCGCATCGGGTTCGAGCGACAGGAAGGTGTTCAGCCGTGATTGAACTGTCGTCGCGCGCGCGATCGCCGCCTCGGTGAGTTCGACCGACCCGATACGCCGCTCGGCCAGTGCGGCCAGCGCATCGG
>JACMMK010000338.1 GCA_014379045.1 Burkholderiales bacterium | reverse complement strand
GCACCTTCGGGCACTGCGCCCGCCGGTGCCGCGGCTGCCACCCCGCAACGCTAGGAGCCGGCGTGGCGCAGTTCTTCATCGACCGCCCCATCTTCGCGTGGGTGATCGCGCTGTTCATCCTGGTGCTCGGCGCGGTCGCGATCACGCAGTTGCCAGTCGCGCAGTATCCGTCGGTGGCGCCGCCGTCGATCATCGTCACCGCCTCGTATCCCGGCGCCTCGGCGCAGACGCTCGAGAACAGCGTGTTGAGCGTGATCGAGCGTGAGATGAACGGTTCGCCCGGGCTCATCTACATCGAGTCGGTGGCGCAGGCCGACGGCACCGGATCGATCACGCTCAGCTTCGAGCCCGGTACCAACCCGGATCTCGCGCAGGTCGATGTGCAGAACCGCCTGAGCCGTGCTTCGCCCCGGCTGCCGCAGGCGGTCACGCAGCAGGGGGTGCGGGTGGACAAGGCGCGCTCCAACTTCCTGCTGTTCACGATCCTGTCTTCGAGCGATCCCGCCTTCGATCCGTTCGCGCTCGGCGACTACGCCTCGCGCAATGTGTTACCCGAGATCCAGCGCATACCCGGGGTCGGCCAGGCGCAGCTGTTCGGGACCGAACGTGCGATGCGCATCTGGATCGACCCGGCACGGCTCGTCGGCTATCGTCTGTCGTCCAGCGACGTGACGGCCGCGATCGCCGCGCAGAACGCGCAGGTCGCGTCCGGCACCATCGGCGACCTGCCGAACGTGCCGGGTCAGTCGATCTTCGCCACCGTCGTGGTCCGGGGCCAGCTGAACTCGCCCGAGCAGTTCGGCAACATCGTGCTGCGCGCGAATACCGATGGTTCGAGCGTACGCCTGAAGGACGTCGCCCGCGTCGAGTTCGGGGCGCAGTCATACAGCCCGCAGGCGCGGCTGAACGGACAGCCGTCCGCGGGCATCGGCGTGCAGCTGTCGCCGACCGGCAATGCGCTCGCTGCGTCGCGCGCGATCAAGACACGTCTCGACGAACTATCGCGCTACTTCCCGCCGGGGATGACGGCGACCATTCCCTACGACAGTTCGAAGTTCGTCGAGATCTCGATCCGCCAGGTGGTGACCACGTTGCTCGAAGCGGTGGCGCTGGTGTTTCTGGTCATGTACCTGTTCCTGCAGAACTTCCGCTACACGATCATCCCGACGCTGGTGGTGCCGATCGCGTTGATGGGGACCTTCGCCGTGCTGCTGGCCCTGGGCTTCTCGATCAACGTGCTGACGATGTTCGGCATGGTGCTGGTGATCGGCATCGTCGTCGACGATGCGATCGTGGTGGTCGAGAACGTCGAGCGCATCATGACCAGCGAGGGGTTGTCGCCGCTCGAGGCCACGCGCAAGGCGATGCAGCAGATCTCGGGTGCGATCATCGGCGTGACCGTCGTGCTCGTATCGGTGTTCGTGCCGCTCGCGTTCTTCAGCGGCTCGATCGGCAACATCTATCGCCAGTTCTCGGCGGTGATGGTGACGTCGATCCTGTTCTCCGCGTTCCTGGCGCTGTCGTTCACGCCGGCGCTGTGCGCGACGCTGCTGAAACCGGTCGAGGCCGGTCATGCCCAGGCGAAGCGCGGGCTCTTCGGGTGGTTCAACCGGGGTTTCGCGCGCACCGCGAAGGGCTACGAAAGCTGGGTCGCGCGCATCCTGCGCCGCAGCGGCCGTTTCATGTTCATCTATGCCGCGATCATCGGCGTCGTCGTTTTGATGTTCCGCGAGTTGCCGACTTCGTTCCTGCCGAACGAAGACCAGGGCAATATCCTGGTCAACGTGCAGCTTCCCCCGGGCGCGACGGTCAACCGTACGCGCGAGGTGATGATCCAGGCCGAAGCGTTCATGTTGAAGCAGCCCGAAGTACAGAGCATGGTGAGCGTGCTCGGGTTCAGCTTCGCTGGCACCGGCCAGAATGCCGCGCTGGGGTTCGTCACGCTGAAGGACTGGGGCGAGCGCGAGGATGCGTCGAATTCGGCGCAGGCGCTGGTCGGACGCGCGTTCGGCGGGCTCGGGCGCATCCGCGACGCCACGATCTTCCCGGTGAGCCCGCCGCCGATTCCCGAGCTCGGACGTGCCAACGGCTTCGCGCTGCGCCTGCAGGACCGGGGTGGTAACGGCCGCGAAGCACTGCTGGCGGCGCGCAACCAGTTGCTCGCTCTCGCCGCGAAGAGTTCGTTGCTGACGGCCGTGCGCGCCGACGGCCTCGAGGACGCATCTCAACTGCAGCTCGAGATCGATCGTGACAAGGCAAGTGCGCTCGGCGTCAACTTCAGCGCGATCAATGCCGCGTTGTCGACCGCCCTCGGCTCGGCCTACGTCAACGATTTTCCGAATGCGGGGCGGCTGCAGCGCGTGGTGGTGCAGGCCGATGCGCCGTCGCGGATGCAGGTAGACGACCTGCTGCGGATCAATGCGCTGAGCGGCGCCGGCCAGCCGGTGCCGCTCTCGGCGTTCGCGACGCCGCAATGGATCACCGGCCCGATGCAGACGGTGCGCTACAACGGGTATCCGGCGATGCGCATCGCCGGCGAGCCGGCGCGCGGGTCGAGCACCGGCGCGGCACTCGCCGAGATGGAGCGGCTCGCCGGCCAGTTGCCCGCGGGCTTCGCGTTCGAGTGGACCGGTCAGTCGCGCGAGGAGAAGCGCTCCGGATCGACCGCGGGGTACCTGTTCGCTTTCTCGCTGCTCGCGGTGTTCCTCTGCCTGGCGGCACTGTACGAAAGCTGGTCAATTCCACTCGCAGTGATCCTGGTAGTGCCACTGGGCGTGCTCGGTGTGGTGCTCGGCGCTGAACTGCGCGGGCTGGAGAACGATGTGTATTTCAAGGTCGGCCTGATCACGATCATCGGGCTGTCGGCGAAGAACGCAGTCCTGATCATCGAGTTCGCGAAGGAGCTGCACGCACAGGGCAAGGATGTCGTCGAGGCGGTGCTCGAGGCCGCGCATCTGCGCTTTCGTCCGATCCTGATGACCTCGCTCGCGTTCATCCTCGGAGTGTTGCCGCTGGTGCTGGCGAGCGGCGCGGGCTCGGCTAGCCAGCGCGCGATCGGCACCGGCGTGATGGGGGGCATGATCACCGCCACGGCGCTGGCCGTGTTCTTCGTGCCGGTGTTCTACGTGGTCGTCACCCGCCTGTTCCACCGTCGCCAGGCGCGGCCGCCTGCGGCGACGCGCACAGCGGGCGAGGACGCGACGGCACACCACGCGCCGGAAGGGCGTCCGTGAAGCGACCGGCAGCCAGGGCGCTGGTGTCGATGCTGGGGCTGGTCGCGCTGGGCGGTTGCGCCTCGATGGCGGCGCGCTACGACCGACCTGTCGCGCCGGTGGGAACGACCTTCGCCGAGGTGCCGGGTAGTCCGGCCGGCGGCACCACCGCGGCCGAGATCGGCTGGCAGCAATTCTTTCCCGATGCGCGCCTGCGGCAATTGATCGGACTCGCGCTCACGAACAACCGTGACCTCCGGGTCGCGGTGCTCAATATCGAACAGACGCGTGCGCAGTTCGACGTGCGCCGCGCCGATCGTCTGCCGACGATCAATGCCGGACTCTCCGGCTCACGCCAGCCGCAAGGCGACGGCGACAGCACCACGCTCTATTCGGCGGGCATTCTCGTCACCGCCTACGAACTCGATCTGTTCGGACGCGTGCGCAGCCTCGCCGACGGCGCGCTGGCCCGATTCTTCGCGAGCGAAGAGGCACGCAAGGCGGTGCACATCAGTCTCGTCGCCGCGGTTGCGAATACCTGGCTCGCGCTGCTGGCCGACGACGAACTGCTGCGGGTGACCGAACAGACGCTCGTCACTCGCGAAGACTCGTACGCGCTCACCCGGCTGCGTTTCGACAACGGCGTGAGTTCTCTGGTCGATGTACGGCAGGCCGAATCGCTGCTTGCATCGGCACGGGCCACGCTGGCGCAGGTGCTGCGCCAGCGCGCGCTCGACGAGAACGCCCTGGTCGTACTGGTCGGACAGCCGTTGCCTAACGGATTGGCCTCGGAACGCGCGCTGGGCCCCGGCATCGTGCCGGGCTTTCCGGACCTGCCCGCCGGCGTGCCGTCGGAGGTGTTGACGCGTCGTCCGGATGTACGCCAGGCCGAGCAGCAACTGTTCGCCTCCAATGCCGACATCGGCGCGGCGCGCGCCAGCTTCTTTCCGAGGATCACGTTGACTGGCAGCTTCGGCACGGCCAGCAATGAACTGAGCGGTCTGTTCCGGGGCGGCTCGCTCGGTTGGGGCCTCGCGCCGCAGCTGCTGCAGCCGATCTTCGATGCGGGGCGCAACCGGGCGAACCTGCAACTCGCCGAAGTCACCCGTGAAGTCGCCCTGGCACAGTACGAACGCGCCGTTCAGGTGGCATTCCGGGAGGTCGCCGACGCGCTGGCCGGTCGCGCGACACTCGGCGACCAGGCGCGCGCGCTGTCGGCGCAGGTCAGTGCCGAGCGCGATCGTTTCAACCTGGCGGACCTGGGCTATCGCAACGGGGTGCGCAGCTATCTCGACGTGCTCGATGCGCAGCGCTCGCTGTTTGCCGCAGAGCAGGCGGAGGTCGAGCTGCGTGCGCAGGTCGCGCAGAACCTGGTCACGCTCTATCGGGTGTTGGGTGGGGGCTGGAATCCCGGAGAGCCGGCGCAGTAGCCCGGGGATGACCACGAACGACGCGCGCGGCGGGGCGCTGGCGGCCGTAACCCCGGCAGCGCCCGCGCATCGTCACACGGCTTGCATGCGCAGGCGCCGCGCCGATTCCTCGAACAGCGCGTCGTCGATCTCGCGCATCACGTCGTCGACATCGACGACCCCCGCGTCGCCCTCGAACACGCCGGTCAGCGCCGCGCCGGGGTGCAGCAGCCCGCGCTCGTAGAGGTCCCAGATCTCCAGACCGTACTGCGTGGTCAGCAGTTCGGGCGCGAAGCCGCCGAAGAAGCCGCGCAGATTGGCAACGTCGCGCAACAGCATGCGGCGCGCGTGATTGTTGCCGGCGGCATCCACGGCCTGCGGCAGGTCGATGATCACCGGGCCGTCGGTGCCCAGCAGTATGTTGAACTCCGACAGGTCGCCGTGAACGACGCCCGCACCGAGCATGCGCACGACCTCGTCGAGCAACGTCTTATGATGCGCACGCGCCTCGTCGGCTGTGAACACGACATCGTTCAGACGCGGCGCTGCGTTCCCGTCGGCGTCGGCCACGAGTTCCATCAGCAGCACGCCATCACAGAAATTGACCGGCGCCGGGACGCGGACCCCGGCGGCGACGAGCCGGTAGAGGGCATCGACTTCCGCGCTTTGCCACGCGCTCTCCTGGGCCTGGCGGCCGAAGCGGGTGCCCTTCGCCATCGCCCGCGCCTGGCGTGTGTTCTTGACGCGGCGATTCTCGGTGTAATCGACGGCCTGCCGGAAACTGCGTTGCGTCGCTTCCTTGTAGACCTTCGCGCACAGCGTCCGCTCGCCGCTGCGCACGACGTAGACCATCGCCTCCTTGCCGCTCATCAACTGGCGCACGACCGTGTCTATCAGACCTTCCTCGACCAGCGACTGCAATCTCTTCGGGGGCTTCATGGCGCGATTGTGCCCTGCGCACGCACCGCTACGCACGGCGAACCTGCGTGCCCGGGCGGACTGCCTCACGCCGGCGGGTGTCTACGGAGACCCGACGGGACCCGACTTTCGGCCGCCACCTGTCGCGGGGAGCAGCGCGCGTGCGCCCGGCATCGCCTGTCGAGTTCGGGGTCGAGTCTTGCTAACTCGGACGTGGCGTCACCCCCGCCTGGACGATAAAGGGGTCAACTTCCGGGCCCCGGCATGTTCGCTTTCTCGCCCTATCACATGCTGTTCGCCGCCGTGGGCAGCGCGATCGTACTGGCGTACTGGATGCCGCGCCTGGTGTCCGGGCGCGAACCCGCCGCTTCCGCGTTGTTGATCGCGCTCGGTACGCTGGCGTTCGCCGCGATTCCTGGCATGCCGGCAGCGATCAACCCGTTGGTCTCGCCCAAGCCCTGGGAGGTGGTGAGCGAGCTGTGCGTGATCGTCGGGCTGTTCGGGGTCGGTCTGCGCATCGACCGGCTCGTGTCGCGTCGGCTATGGCGGCCTACGATAGGACTGATCCTGGTCGCGATGCCCCTCACCATTGTCGCGGTGATGGCCGCAGGCTGGTGGTTCGCCGGCATGACGTTCGCCGGTGCGCTGTTGCTCGGCGCGGTGCTGGCACCCACCGATCCGGTGCTCGCGGGCGACGTGCAGGTCGGTCCACCGCTCGAAGGGGGAGAGCATCCGGTTCGGTTCGCCCTGACCACCGAGGCAGGGCTGAACGACGGCATGGCCTTTCCTTTCGTCTACCTCGCGCTGGCGATCGCCGGCGCAGCGTCGATCGACGCCGCGACGCTGGTCGAATGGTTCCTTCGTGATGTGCTCTATCGCACCGCGGCAGGGGTGTTCGGCGGCGTGGCCGTGGGCTGGATACTGGGCAAGTTCCTGTTCAGCTGGCCGCGCAACAACGCGCTCGCCAATACCGAAGCCGGGGTGGTCGCGTTCGCCGGCGTGCTCGTCACCTACGGCCTGACCGAGTTGATCGAGGGATACGGCTTCGTCGCAGTCTTCGTCGCCGGCCTGACCCTGCGCCGCGCGGAGTCGCGCCACGCATTCCATACGCGATTGCACGACTTCTCGAAATCGATCGAGCATGCGCTGACCGCGATCCTGCTGATCGGACTGGGTGCCGCGATCCCCATGCTGCTGCCGGCACTCGATTGGACCGGGGCTGCAATCGGGCTCTTTCTGATCTTCGTCGCGCGCCCGGTCGCCGGTTGGCTGGCTTTGGCGGGAGGCGTGATGCCTGAACGCCGCGAACGGGCCGTGGTCGCGTTCTACGGGGTACGTGGCGTCGGTTCGATCTACTACCTCGCCTATGCGGGCTCGCAGATGGAGTTGAAGAACGAGGCGCAGCTGTGGGCGATCACCGCGTTTACGGTGCTGGTTTCGACCCTGGTGCACGGCTTCACCGCGGGTATGGCGCTAGAACGCGCGACCTGTGAACAGGGCACCGGTTGAGCGCGACGCGTCTACGTCGCTTTCGACTTGCGCGCTTTGCCCGAGGACGTCGCGCGCACCCGGGTCTTCGTCGCCGATGCGCCCGCCCTGGCTTCGGGCTTCGCGGGTGCGGACGTCTTCCGCTCAAGACTCGCGCGCAACGCGGCCATCAGATCGATCACCTTCGCGCTCGACCGGGGCGCCTGACCTGCCTGACCTTCTTCCGCTACCGGGGCAACCGTGCCGGTCTCACCCGCGGCGATACGCGCATCGATGCGCTTCAACAGGTCATCGCGGTAGGTATCCTTGTACGCCTCCGGGTGCCATTCGACGGTCATGTCGTCGACCAGGCGACGCGCCATGTCCGCCTCGCTTTTCACGAACATGGATTTCGATCCGACGACGGTCATATCCTCGGCCGCCAGCACTTCGTCGGCGAAACGCATCGTGATCAGCATCAGCCAGGGATCGCGCACCAGTAGTGCCGCCAGATGCTGCTTCCCATGCATCACGACGCGCGCGATCGCTACCCGCTTCGACGACTGCAACACGTCGCGCAGCAGCGCATAGCCTTTCTCGCCCCGTTTCAACACTTCGAGGTAGTAGGGCGCGACGAGAAACTCCGGCGGCAACGCGTCGGCATCGATGAAGCCCATGATTTCGACGGTCTGCGTGGCGTCCGGGTTGGCGAGCCGAAAGTCCTCGTCAGTCATCAACACATACTGTTCGGGGGCGAACTTGTACCCCTTGACGACATGTTCGTTTTCGATAGGTTTACCGGTGCGCTTGTTGATGCGCTGATAGCCGACCGGGGCCATGTCGCGCCGGTCGAGCCAGTCGAAATCGAGATTGTGTTCCCGACTCGCTCCCCGCAGCGCGACCGGGATATGGACTAGCCCGAACGCGATCGCACCCTTCCAGATGACCCTCGGCATCGCAGTGGGCTCAGGATGCGCGAACGCCGGCACGCTCGCGCCGTTCGCTGATCTGATCGCAACTGCGCTTCACGCCGTCGTAATGACGGCGCAGCAGGGTAGCGATGTTTTCCGGCACCGGTTCTTCGAGCGCCTCGCGATAACGCGTGAGCGCGGCGTCCTGCCACAGTTCGCATTCTTCAAGGAGGCGCTCGTCGTCGTCCGCGATCGTGGCAATGCCGCTGGCCCAACCACCATGCATCGCCGCGCCTTTGTTCTCCAACGCGCCCCCACAATCGAGGATCACTTCGCGGAGTTCCTCGCCAGCCTGTTCACCATCGATCGCTGTAGCGAGGAACAAGCTCTTCAGCTCAACCGATTCACACTGCATCGCGCGGGTGCGCAACCGGCGCGCACCGTCGATGCACGTTTCCCGCAAGCCGTCCATCAGATCGATGACTCGGTTGTTGTCCATGATAGCTCCCACGTCGACGCTCGGGCGGGCGGCGCAGCCAGGCCGCTGCGTGTCGATCAGCAACATGTACGCCCGCGGATCGAACCGCAACGGGTCCACGCCAGCGCAGGCATTTTTCTTGTGTATGCTCTCGCGGCGCGGTCGACGTGGCGCGCCTGCCCGTTTGACGTATATCCTTCGAGCCCATGACCAGCCATGTTGTCGATGTAACGATGTTCTGGAGTGGGGAAGCCGGCGGTGTCGCTCGCTACCTCCGCAGCAAGCATCAATGGTTGGAGGCGAAGCCCGAGTGGCGCCACTCGATCGTCACGCCTGCGGGAGAAGCGCACGAAGTCCGCCGCGTGCGCTCGTTGCCGTTACCGGGCAGCGCGGGCTACCGCGTACCGATCGGACGCGCCCGCGCGACGGCGTTGATGCGCCGGCTGGCGCCCGACATCATCGAAGCCGGGGACCCCTATCAGCTTGCCTGGGCAGCCCTCGACGCGGGACAACAGTGTTCGGTGCCGGTCGTGGCATTCTGCCATTCCGACCTGGAGTCGGTGGTTGCCGATCGTCTGGGCACATGGGCCGAGCGCGCCGCGCGCCGTTATCTGCGCAACCTTTATTCGAACTTCGACGCGGTTCTGGCGCCCAGCCGGTGGATGGCCCGGCGCCTGGAGGAACTGGGTGTCGAACGCGTCGTCCGGCAGCCACTCGGGGTTGAATGCGAGGTGTTTCACCCGCGGCGTCGCGACCCGGACTGGCGAAGTTCGATCGGCGTGTCACCGGAAACCCACGTGCTGCTGTATGCCGGACGGTTCGCCGCCGAGAAGCGGCTGTCGCGCCTGGTCGAAGCCGTGCGTCTGCTCGGTCCTGGCCATGTACTCGTATGCATCGGCAACGGACCGCAACGTCCGAGCGGCGAGCGTGTAATCGTATTGCCCTACCATCGTGATGCCGAGGTGCTTGCGCGTGCCATAGCGAGCGCCGATGTGTTCGTCCATGCCGGAGAAAGCGAGACCTTCGGACTGGCCGCGCTCGAGGCGATGGCGTGCGGTACGCCGGTAGTCGGCGTGGCTGCGGCGGGTATCGGTGAGTTGCTGGTGCCGGAGGTCGGCGCCCGGATCGAAGAGCGCTCGGCGGGCGCTTTCGCCGACGGTGTACGTTCGGTGCTTGCGCGCGAACAGACCTCGTTGCGCGCGGCCGCACGTGCGCACGCGTTGGGTTTCGACTGGTCCGTCACGTTCACGCAGATGGTCGAGCGTTATCGCCGTCTGCGCCAGATGTCTGTTCCTGCGCCGATCCCTCAGGCACGCTATGCCGGTTGACCCGGCCAGCCCGTCGCGCACGCTTTGTATAGAGATCCACGACGCATGCACGCACACCCTCGCGTGCTGCGAGCGCGTGATGGACGCAGTAAACGAGGTAGCTCGGTGCCCGCTCACCTGGCTGGTCATCCCTGCGTATCACGGCACGCGTGCCACAGACGAAAGGGGTCTGGTCAGCTTTCTCGATGAACGCGTCTGCTGCGGCGACGAGCTTTCACTCCACGGCTTCAGCCATCGAGACGAGGCTGCGCGGGTGTCGCTTAGCGACTGGTTCTGGCGCCGCGCTTACACCGCTGCCGAAGGCGAGTTCGCTGCGGTGTCGGAAACGGAGGCTCGCGCGAAGATTGCAGACGGTTTGTCGTGGTTTGCCGACAAGAACTGGCACTGTGCGGGTTTCGTCGCCCCGGCCTGGCTGATGAATCCCGCCACCTGGGCGGCACTGGAAAAGTCTCCGTTCAGGTACACGGCGACCTGGGACGCCCTGATCGAGTTGCCTGGGCTTCGCCGCATCGCTGCCCCGGCACTGACTTACAGTTCGCGCAGCCGGTGGCGTCGCGGTGCTTCACAGCTTTGGGTCGCCGCGTGGGGGGCGATCACCGCAAAAGCGCCCGTTCTGCGCCTGGCACTTCACCCCGGCGATGCCGAACGCTCGTGGCAGCGGCGGATGTTGCAGCGGCGCATAGAGCAACTGCTGCGTTCGCGTCTGCCGGTCACGGTGGGGGCGGCGGTCATCAGCGCGTGTGGCGTTCCCGGCGAGGCGATCGGAAAGAATGACGACACTCCTCGCAAGACTTGCGGCCGCCCACGGCCGGCGGGGTCAGAAAACGCTTGATTATTGCTCGCAGGCCGAGTTAGGCGCCGACGTTTGTTTATTCGGTTCAACCACTTACGGATCTTCGGCGCGATCGCACGGCGACATCCATTCAAGTGGCATGGCGTTTGCAGAAGGGTGGACATCCACCTTTCTGTCGAGGCTCCAGTGATCAGAACCGACATGCACGCGCGTACCAGCCAACAACTGGCGATGACGCCTCAGTTACAGCAGTCGATCCGTCTGTTGCAGCTTTCTGCAGCGGAATTCGAGCAGGAACTGGAAGAGACGTTGGCAAACAATCCGTTTCTCGAACGCGACGACGCATTGCGTGCAGAACCGGGCCAGGAGTCCGGAAACGAACAGACGAGCACCGAGGCGACCCCCGGGAGCGAGTCAGCCGGCGACGCCACCGATGTGATTGCCGAGCCCCCGACCGATTCTTCCGATTGGGAAGATGCCTCGTCATTGAGGTTCGACCAGCCAGGCTCGGGCGAGCGCTCCGAAGACGACCCTGATGCCACGCATTTCGCCCCCGGATCGGTGTGCCTGCGCGACAGCCTGCTCGAGCAGTTGTCGGTTTGCCGGGTGAGCGAGCGCGATCGGCAATTGGCGAGTCTGGTGATCCACGCGATCGAGCCCGACGGGTATCTCCGGATGTCGATCGAAGAGCTGCTGGAGCTGTGTCCGGAACGTGAAGCGGTAGAAAGCGACGAACTCAAGATCGTGATCAAGCTGGTGCAGAGTTTCGAACCCGCCGGGGTCGGCGCACGCTCGCTCGAAGAGTGTCTGCACATCCAGCTATACGACCGCGACGAAGACACACCAGGGCTCGCACTCGCGTTACGTATCGTCGAGAAACATCTTGCCGAGCTCGCCACACCCGATACGCCGCGGCTGTTGCGCACGCTGCGTTGCACCGACGCCGAACTCGCGAGTGCCTATCAACTGATCCGCGGTTGCTCGCCAAAACCCGGGTCGGCGTTCGCGTCCGATCGCACCGACTATGTGGTCGCCGATGTTCAGGTCCGCAAGATCGGCAAGCGCTGGGTCGCCCGGATAAACCCGGATGTCGTGCCCCGCATCCATCTGAATCGCGCGTTTGCCTCGATGGTGCGCGAACAACGCGGCTCGGGCAGTTCGCCGATCGGACACCATCTTCAGGAGGCGCGGTGGTTCGTGCGCAACGTCAATCAGCGCTTTCGTACCGTGCTGCGTGTGGCGCAGGCGATCGTCGACCGCCAGAGCCGTTTCTTCGACTACGGCGACATCGCAATGAAGCCGCTCGTGCTGCGCGAGATCGCCGAGACCCTGGGGATGCACGAGTCGACCGTGTCGCGTGTGACATCGAACAAATACATGATGACGCCGCGCGGGTTGATCGAACTCAAGTATTTCTTCAGCAGTCATGTGGAGTCCGATGGACATGCCTGTTCCGCGCGTGCAGTGCGGGCGCTTATCAGACAGATCATCGTTGCCGAGGATCCCAAACGCCCGCTGTCGGACGTGAAAGTGGCAAAGCTACTTGCCGAGAAGGGCGTCGTGGTCGCACGTCGCACGGTGTCGAAGTATCGCGACTCGATGCATCTGCCGTCGGTAGAAGTACGTCGTCTGTCGTCGTCGGCGGCATTAGCCGCCTGAGGCAGCTTCGAGCGACGGCAGCGCGGACGGTTTCGGCTCGCGGAACCGATCCGGCCTGCGGCGTGGCACGCCACGCACGGTTCAGGGTGGCGCAATCATGCTTCGGCAAGCGTGTTCCCGGTGCGGCAGCCGGATCTACTTCGACAACTGGACATGCCTGAATTGCGGTGCCCGGCTCGGGCTTCTGCCGGATCTCATGCACCTCACGGCGCTGGATCCGGCGGGAGGAGACCTCTGGGCCGAGGCCGGGCGTGCGCAGGTGAGGTACCGGTTGTGCATCAATGCCGTCGTTCACGGCGTGTGCAATGGCCTGGTACCCGCCGATGAATCCGGACAGTTGTGTCGCGCGTGCGAGTTCACGCAGCAGATTCCGTCGCTGTCGACTGTCGATCATCTCGAGTATTGGCGTCGACTCGAACGCGCCAAGCGTCGGTTGTTGTTCACGCTTGCGGCATTGCATCTGCCGCTTGAACCGCGCGCTCGGGTCGGCAACACCGGGCTGGGATTCGCGTTCGGTGCCGATGTTTCCCCAGCGCACCGGTTTCTGACCGCGCATTGCGATGGACTGATCAGCATAAACATCTCGGAAGCCGACGATGTCGAGCGCGAGCGGATCCGCACCGCGATGGGCGAACCCTACCGCACGTTGCTCGGTCATTTCCGTCACGAGAGCGGCCACCATTATCTGGAACGGTTTGCCGAGGATCCTGCACGCCTGACGCTTATCCGCGCGACATTCGGCGAAGTGCGCAACGGATACGAGGAGGCCCTGTCGTCGTACTACGCGAACGGGCCGCTGCCCCACTGGCAGGAAAGCCACATCAGCGCCTATGCCACCGCCCATCCCCAGGAGGACTGGGCGGAAACCTGGGCGCACTACCTGCTCATCGTCGATACGCTGGAATCGGCACACGAGGCAGGCGTCGTGCTCGGCAGCGGTTCGTTCGAACTCTCATTCGGCTCAGCCGGCGCGACCTATGACCCAGCGTCGTTCGATCTCGCGTTGGCGCGCTGGTTGCCGCTGGCCGAGTTCGCAAACGAACTTGCGCGCAGCCTCGGCACCGCGGACGCCTATCCGTTCGTGTTAACGGACGCGGTGACGAGAAAGATGAGGGTCATCGATCGCCTCGTCGCAGGGTTGTCGCAGGACCCGCTGAAGTCGTCGCACGAAAAAACGCTCTCGCCTCTGTGAAGCCGGCTGCAGCGCCAGGCGACCATGCATCATGCTCGCTACAAGGCAAAAAAGCCCGACGCCTCGCAGCGTCGGGCTTCTACCGGATCGACACGAGCTTACCGCACGCGTGACCGGCGGAAGATATTGACGATACCAAGCAGGATGACCGCGCCAACCAGCGACACCACCATCGACGCGATACTGAAGTTCGACTGGTTGATCGTCGAAACTCCGACGAGCGGGCTCAGCACCCAACCGCCGATCAATGCACCTACGATGCCTACCACGATGTTCAAAAACAGGCCCTGTTCCTTATCGGTCTTCATGATCATGCTGGCGATCCAACCTACGACGCCCCCGACGACCAACCAGAGTATGAAATTCATGATGGCACCATCCTTCGCTTGATTGAGAGAGAGATCGATGCACGCTGCATCGTCCTCTTCATTGAGCAACTCGTGTGCCTGCATTAGGCAACGATTAAGCGCCCTCGGGCACTCTCGTTGCGCACGGTTGTCTGAGCGTCGACGCTCTCAACTCACTATCGCTAAAGGAGCTCTACATGACACCGAATACCGATTCGAACAAACGGATCCTTACCGGCGCGTTTCCCGACCGTGAGAGTGCCGAACGCGGCTTCTCGCACCTGGCGTCCCGCGGTTACAGCAAGGACGATGTCAGCGTCATGATGTCGGATGACACGCGCAAGAAGTACTTCACCGACCAGGGCACGCTCGAAACCGAACTCGGTTCGAAAGCGGCTGAAGGCGTCGGCACCGGGGCAGCGGTTGGCGGCGTTCTCGGCGCGATCGTCGGCGCCGTGGCGGCCGTCGGCACTGCCATTGCAGTGCCGGGACTCGGTCTGGTCATCGCCGGCCCGATCG
>JACMMK010000337.1 GCA_014379045.1 Burkholderiales bacterium | reverse complement strand
TGCGCCGACCTGATCGAGCTTGTCGATCCGATGACCCTCGGCGCCCATCGACCGAGCGATGCCTGCAAAGCTGGGGTTGGTGAGGTTAGATCCAACGAAACGGAAGTCGTAGTAATCGACCTGGTTCTTCTTCTCCGCACCCCACTGCTCGTTGTTGAAGACCACCGCAGTCACCGGGATGCGTTCGCGCACACAGGTCAGAATCTCGCCGAAGCTCATCGCCCAGGCGCCATCGCCGACATAAGCGACCCCCGGACGATCGGGCGCGGCGACCTTGCACCCGATCATCGTCGGGAACGCATAGCCGCAGTTGCCGAAGCTCATCGCGGCGAACATGCTGCGCGGGCGCTCGAAGCGGAGATAGGAGTTCGACACCGAGCAGATGTTGCCGATATCGGTGGACACCATCGCGTCGACCGGCATCGCACGTTCGAGCTCGCGCAGCAGCTGGCGCGGATGCATCCGGTCGGAGCCCTTCATCACCTCGAGGCTCCACGCGTCCTTCTCGTGATGCCAGTCGCCGAGCTCCTTCTCCCACGCGGCCTTCTCGTCGGCGATCGTGCGCGCGCGCGCGGCCTTGTTGCCGTCGCAGGCGAGTGTGCGGTCCTTGACGCGCTCGAGCAGCGCGAGTGCGGCTTCGCCCGCATCACCGCAGATGCCGACGCCGATCTTCTTCACCAGACCGATCATCTTCGCGTCGGCGTCGATCTGGATGATCTTCGCATCCTTCGGCCAATAGTCCATGCCGTGCTGTGGCAACGTGCCGAACGGGCCGAGGCGCGTACCGAGCGCGAGGACGACATCGGCCTGACTCATCAGCTTCATGGCCGCCTTCGCGCCCTGGTAGCCGAGCGGGCCGACCCACAGCGGGTGGCTCGCCGGGAAGCTGTCGTTGTGCAGATAGCTGTTCGCCACCGGCGCGCCGAGACGCTCGGCCAGCGCTTTGCACGCCTCGACGCCGTCGCCCATGATCACGCCACCGCCGGCGAGGATCACCGGGAACTTCGCGCTCGCCAGCAGCTCGGCCGCCGCATCGAGACTCTTGCGCCCGCCCGGCCCGCGCTCGACGACGATCGGCGCGTTGATCTCGCACTCGATATCGCCATAGAAGTAGTCGCGCGGAATGTTGAGCTGGGTCGGTCCCATTTCGAGCAGCGCGCGATCGAACGCGCGCGCGGTGTGTTCTGCCATCCGCTTCGGATTGTTGACGTGCGCCTGGAATTTGGTGATCTTCGAGAAGATCGGCAGTTGCTCGGTCTCCTGAAACCCGCCCAGACCCTGCCCCATCGATCCCGTCTCGGGGGTCACCACGACGACCGGGGAGTGCGCCCAGTACGCGGCGGCGACCGCGGTGACGAAGTTGGTGATGCCCGGCCCGTTCTGCGCGATGCACACCCCGTGCCGGCCCGAGACCCGCGCATAGCCGTCGGCCATGTGTGCGGCACCCTGCTCGTGCACCGTCGGGATGAAGCGGATGCCGGCGCTCGGAAACAGGTCGAGGGCATCCATGAACGCTGAACCCACGATGCCGAACACGTTGGTGACGCCGTTGACTGCCATCGTCTCGACGAAGGCTTCGCTCGGCGTCATCGTCTGTTTGCCGGTCACGACCGGGGGCACTGCCGCGGGCAGATCGATGGGTTTGTTCACGGAATTCTCCTCGGAGCGGGGTTCGAGTTCTGGACGACGCGGTATTCGCGCACAACGACCTCACGATAACCAAGTCGCGAATTCAGGTCAACGTGAAAACAAGACTTGACGTTCTGAATTTCGAGACCTATCCTGATTTTCATGCAGAATCCACTAGCCGTCGACGGGACGCGAACGTCGGTGATCGAGCCCGACGTGGCTTCCGACCCAGTGCCCGACACGGATCGGGATTCGCCGACCCTGCGCGCAATCGCCGTGATCGAGGCGATCGCGCGCGCCGCGCAGCCGCTGTTGCTGACCCGGATCGTCGCCGAAGTGGGCGTACCCAAACCCACCGTCCACCGGATCGTGACGCAACTCGTCGCCTCTGGGCTGCTGCGGCGAATCCCTGGCGCCGGTTACGGCGTCGGCGCGCGCCTGTCGCGACTGGGACGCGACCTGATCACCAATGACGCCGGCCGGCCGGTACGGCGCGCGATCCTGCAGCAGTTGGTCGATCGACTCGGCGAGACCTGCAACTTCACGATGCTCGACGGGGCCGAGATCGTCTACCTCGATCGGGTCGAGACCGCGTCGCCGTTGCGCGTCAATCTGCAGCCGGGTTCGAGAGTGCCGGCGCACTGCTCGGCGAGCGGCAAACTACTGCTCGCGCACCTGCTCCCGGTGCAGTCCGCGCGTCTCATCTCGCAACTGGTGTTGACCCGCCACACCGCGCGCACGATCACCGAGCGCAGCGCGCTCGAGGCGGAGCTCGCGCGTATCCGTGCCGACGGTTACAGCATCGACGACGAGGAGTATCTCGACGGTCTCGTGTGCGTCGCGGTGCCGGTCACCGACGATCAGGCACGGGTGTGGGCGACGGTCGCGGTACACGGACCGGCGACGCGGATGCCGATCCCGCTGGCACTCGGACACCTCGCACTGCTGCGCGCGGCGGCGGCTGCGC
>JACMMK010000336.1 GCA_014379045.1 Burkholderiales bacterium | reverse complement strand
CGGCGAACTCGAGGCGGCGAAGGTCCTGCTGGGAGGATTGCTTGCCGACGGCCTGATCAGCGATCCGCAGGAACTGCGCTTCCTTCTCGAGCGAGTTCAGACGCCAACGATCCCCGGGGCGCCGGGCAAGTAACGGTCGCGTCGCGCGGCGATCGCGCTGAAAGTTCGACGCGATCGTCGACATTTCGTCGTCGAGCACTGCCGACCCAGGTCGAAACCCGGAGGCATCCCCGCACTTAGGCGGCAATAGCGGGCTTTTTCACCGTCGCAATGGTGAACGATGTCACAGAGAGTCCACTCAAGCGCTCGGAAACGATGGGCGGGCGTATCGGCACGCGACTTGCAACGTAACCCGACGACTACACTCAGGGCAGGCGAAAATGATGGCAATGCGGCAACAGCGTGGTTTCACCTTGATCGAGATCGCCATTGTTCTGGTGATCGTGGGCCTGTTGCTGGGCGGGGTGCTCAAGGGCCAGGAACTGATCACAAGCGCACGCGTGCGCAACCTGATCTCGACGCAGGACGGCGTGAAGGCAGCGTTCTTCGGCTTCCAGGACCGGTTTCGCGCGGTACCCGGCGATTACCAACAAGCGGCTCAGAACATCGCCAACATGGCTACCACCGGATGCGGGGCCGGCAACGGCAATGGTAACGGCACCATCGATCCGGGCACCGAGTCGGTGCTGACGTGGGAACACCTGTCGAAGGCAGGCTTCATCACCGGCACCTTCGTCTGCAACGCTGCGCAGGGCGTCGACACGACCCCGACCAACCCGTACAACGTCTGGCTGCAACTGATCTTCGACGGTGTGTACGTCGATGCGGCGGGTGCTGCGCCACAGCGCCACAACCTGAAAACCGGCGCGCAGATTCCGGTCGAGATCATCGCCGAGGTCGACCGCAAGGTCGATGATGGTCGACCCTACACCGGCTCGTTCCGCTTTTCGGTCTATCAGGGCAATGCGGCCGTCGTGCCGAGTGCCGGGGCAGCGGTGGCGCCGAACTGCGCGACCGATGCGTTGGCCAATCAATGGAACTCGGTCAACGGCTCGCCGAACTGTGGTGGGGCGATCGTTTTCTGAGGTCGTTCACTGACCCTGCAGCAATCGCATTTCGGCCGCGGCCACCGCTGCCGCATCGCCGCGCAGCACCACGATGTCGCCCTGACGCAACTCGGTGTCGGCGCCCGGTTCGAGTTCGCGTACCCCACGCCGGCGCACGACGCTGACATCGGCCAGCAGGTCGTCGAGTTGCAGGTCGCCCAGGCGTTGTCCGATCGCGCGCGCGCCGGGCACGAGTGCGACCGAGTGCAGGAACACATCGTCGGCACCGTCGACGGTCTGATCGGTGGCGCCATGGAAGAAGCCGCGAAACATGCCGTAGCGTTCTTCACGTGCGCTGCGGATGCGGCGAAGCACGCGATTCAGCGGCATGCCGAGCACCATCAGCGCGTGTGACGCGAGCATCAGGCTGCCCTCCATGATCTCTGCCACCACTTCCGCAGCGCCGGCAGCCTTCAGGCGTTCGATGTCGGTGTCGTCGCGCGTGCGCACGATCACCGGCAGGTCAGGGCGTAACTCATGGGCCAGATGCAGGATCTTGAGGGCCGAATTGACGTCGGCATAGCTCACGACCAGCGCACGGGCGCGTGCGAGGCCGGCCGCGAGCAGGACCTCGCGGCGTGCCGCATCGCCGAACACCACGTGTTCGCCGGCGGCTGCCGCCTCGCGCACGCGCGCGGGGTCGAGGTCCAGGGCGAAGAAGGGCACCTGCTCGGCTTCGAGTAGACGGGCGAGGTTCTGTCCGCTGCGCCCGTAGCCGCAGATGATGACATGCCGGTCCGCGACCATCGTCTGCGATGCGATAAGGGTCAGCTGCATCGCGCGATTCATCCAGTCGGAGCCGCGCCAGCGACGCACCAGGTGTTCGCTGTGCTCGATGATGAACGGTGCGGCGATCATCGACAGCACCATCGCCGCCAGCACCGGTTGCATCAGCTCCGGCCCGATCACGCCGATGCCCAGCGCGAGCGTGAGCAGCACGAAACCGAACTCGCCGGCCGGCGCCAGCGCAAATGCGACACGCAGCGCAACGCTCGAGTCGGTGCGCCACGCGGCCATCAGCCCGAGCAGCACGAGGGCCTTCACCGCGAGGATCGCGAGCAGCAGCACCACCACCAGCAGCAGATTCTGCGCGATCCAGCTCAGATCGATCATCATGCCGACAGTCACGAAGAACAGCCCGAGCAGAATGTCGCGAAACGGCTTGATGTCCTCTTCGACCTGGAACCGGTATTCGGTCTCCGAGATCAGCACGCCGGCGACGAACGCCCCCAGCGCGAGCGACAGTCCCATGCTCTCGGTAAGCGCCGCCAGCCCGAGCGTGATCAGCAGCACGTTCAACACGAACAGCTCGGACGATTTCTGGCGCGCGACCAGGTGGAACCAGCGCCGCATCAACGGCTGTCCGACCTTGAGCAGCACCACCAGCGTCACGCCGACCTTCAGCAGCGCGTAGGCGAGGTTTATCGGCAGATCGGCCGCCGGCGCCGCGAGTGCCGGGATCAGCACCAGCATCGGCACCACCGCAATGTCCTGGAACAGCAGCACGCCGATCACCCGACGTCCATGCTCGGAATTCAGCTCAACGCGCTCGGCGAGCGTCTTGGCGAGGATCGCGGTCGAAGACATCGCAAGCGCGCAGCCCAGCACGACGCTCGCCTGCCAGGTGATCCCCCCGCTCGTCGCCCCGTTCAGGCCGAGCCCGAACGCGACCGCCGTGCCCACCGCCGCGGTGACCAGCACCTGGGCGCCGCCCAGTCCGAGCACGAGCGTGCGCATCGTGATCAGTTGCGGCAGGCTGAACTCGAGCCCGATGGTGAACATCAGAAAGACGATACCGAACTCGGCGAGGTGCTCGACCGCCGCGGTCTCCGGGACCAGGCCGAGCGCATGCGGTCCGAAAGCGACGCCGACGAGCAGATAGCCGAGCAGCGGCGGCAGATTCACCGAGCGGCAGATCACCACCACGACGACTGCGGCAGCAAGCAGGGTCAGAACGAATTCCAGTGTACTGTCCATGCGCCTGATACCAGCGGAGCCTGCTTCGCTCGATGGTAACATCGCCGCGTGATGAAGCCTCTTGCCGCAGCGACCGTGCCGATGCGCGCCTCGCCTCAGGCGCTGGTGCTGGCGCGCCGGGTGCTCGAGATCGAAGCCGCCGCCGTGGCAGCCCTGTGCGATCGCCTCGACGGGGAGTTCCTGCACGCGATCGAGCTCGTGCTCGCGTGCCGCGGACGGGTCGTCGTCAGCGGTATCGGGAAGTCCGGTCATGTCGCGCGCAAGATCGCCTCGACGATGGCGAGTACCGGCACCCCGGCATTCTTCGTGCATTCCGGCGAGGCGATGCATGGCGACCTCGGCATGATCACGCGCGATGACGTGCTGATCGCGCTTTCCTACTCGGGCGAGACCGAAGAGCTTCTGCGCATCGTGCCCGCGGTCAAGCGCCAGGGCGCGCGCCTGATCGTGATCACCGGCAATCCCGATTCCGCGCTCGCGCGCGAAGCCGATGCGCTGCTCGATGCAAGCGTCGCCGAAGAGGCGTGTCCACTCGGCCTCGCACCCACGGCGAGTACCACGGCCGCGCTGGCATTCGGCGATGCCCTCGCGATCGCGTTGCTCGACGCACGCGGTTTCGGCCCCGAAGACTTCGCGCGCGCGCACCCCGGTGGCCGGCTCGGACGACGGTTGCTCACGCATGTCGCCGACGTGATGCGTACCGGCAGCGCACTGCCGCGGGTGGCGCCCGGCGCGACGCTGACCGAAGTGATCGTCGAGATCAGCCGCAAGGGGATGGGGCTCGCGCTGGTGGTCGATGCCGAAGATCGCCTGCTCGGCGTGTTTACCGATGGTGACCTGCGCCGGCTGATCGACCGGGTCAGCGACCTGCGCGCGGTGGTGATCGAGTCCGTGATGAGCCGCACCCCACAGACGATCGAACCCCAGGCGCTCGCGGTCGAGGGCGTCGAGCTGATGGAGCGGCACCGGGTGAACCAGTTGCCGGTGGTCGACGCGCAACGGCGCGTCGTCGGTGCATTGAACATGCACGACCTGTTCGCCGCCGGTGTCGTGTGAGCGGCGTGCATGCGCGCGCGCGAGCACCGCTGGCTGAACGCTGGCGCGACATCCGCCTCGCGGTGTTCGATGTCGATGGCGTACTGACCGACGGGCGACTGACGCTGGCGGCGCAGGGGCCAGCGCCGTCGGCCGCCACCGACCCGGCGACCCGGTCAGTCGAGAGCAAGGCCTTCCATGTTCTCGACGGCCACGGCATCAGGCAGCTCGCGCGCGCCGGCATTGAAATCGCCTGGATCAGCGGACGCGATTCGCCGGCGGTAGCGGCGCGCGCGCGTGAATTGGGCGTCGCCCGGCTGCATCAGGGCGTATCGGACAAGTTGCCGGTACTCGAGTCGATCCTGCACGACCTGAGATCCGACCCCGATGCAGGCGACGGTCCGGACTTCGCTTCGGTGTTGTGCATCGGCGACGACCTCGCCGACCTGCCGATGATGCGTCGCTGCGCCATCGCGTTCACGGTTCCTCATGCGCCGGCGGCGGTCAAGCTGGTCGCCGACGCGGTGACACGGCGTGCGGGCGGCGCCGGCGCCGTGCGCG
>JACMMK010000335.1 GCA_014379045.1 Burkholderiales bacterium | reverse complement strand
CGCGCGCATCCGCGCGGGGCGGTATGGGCGACGCGTCCGTGCCTGGACGCGTTGCTGACCGACAGCGGACAGGCCCGGCGACCGCTGTTGCTGATCGCCGACGAGGTCGAGGTCGCGCGCGCTGCTGCGATCGATCTGGCGGCTGCGGGGGTGCGCTCGATCAGCGTGTTCGCAGGGGGCTTCGCCGCGTGGCAGGCGGCCGGGCTGCCGATCGAGTCGACGCCCGACTCGCCGCCGGACGAACGATGCATCGACTATCTGTTCTTCGTGCACGACCGCCACGACGGCAATCGAGAGGCGGCGCTGCAATATCTCGCCTGGGAGACCCAGCTGATCGGCCAACTCGACGCCGACGAGCGGGCGGATTTCCGCATTCAGGCGTGAGCGCAGCGCCGAGCCGAAGACGCACGCACTGAAGACCGGCCGGTGCACCCGCGCTGCGGGGCGCGGTCTCCGATACGCACGCCCCGTCGCTGCGGGGTGACGTCGACCGTGCGCACGCGGGCGCTGCAAGCACCGGCGCGGGATATGATCCGCCGTCACCGGTGATGAGGCTGCGTTCGATGAACCCTGTGCGTGTCGTCGTGTCGATGACCCTGCTGGCTTGCGCCTTCGGAGCGCCCGACCGTCCGCTCCGGGCACAGACGAGCGGCAGCTATCCGGTCAAGTCCCTGCGCATGGTCGTACCGTTCGCGGCGGGGGGCAGCAACGACGTGCTCGCGCGCCTGATCGGCCCCCGCCTCACCGAAGCGCTCGGCCAGACGGTGGTCGTCGACAACCGCCCCGGCGCCGGTAGCGTGATCGGCAGCGAAATCGTTGCCCGTGCCGGCGGTGACGGCTACACCTTGCTGCTCGCCGATGCTGCACTCGGCTTCGCGCTGGCGGTGCAGGGACGACAGACCTACGACCCGGTGCGCGATTTCTCGCCGATCACGCTGATCGGCACCGCACCGATGCTGCTGCTGGTCAATACGCAACTGCCGGTGCAGGTCGTCAAGGACTATGTCGCGATCGCGAAGCAGCAGGCGGGCAAGCTCACGGTGGGCTCGGGCGGACTCGGCGGCATCGCGCACCTGTCGAGCGAACTGGTGCAGATACGTGCGGGGATCAAACTCACGCACATCGCGTACAAGGGCGCCGGCCCGGCCGTCGCCGACCTCGTGGGCGGCCATATCCAGTCCTCGTTCCTGTCGCTCGCGAGTGCGATGCCGCAGGTGAAGGCAGGCAAGCTGCGGGTGATCGCGGTCACCGGCAACGCGCGCATGGCCGCACTGCCCGACGTGCCGACCTTCGCCGAGCAGGGCTTGAAGGGAATGGACCTCGAGCAATGGTGGGGTGTGCTGGGTCCCGCCGGCGTGCCGAGGCCGATCGTCGACCGGCTGCACGGCGAGATCGTCAAGGCGCTGGGCGTGCCCGAGATCCGCGAGCGTGTGCTCGATCTGGGCGTCATTCCCAACCCGCAGCCTGCCGAACCGTTCCGTGCGTTGCTGACCCGCGAGGTCGCGTTCGCTGAAAAACTCGTGAAAGAGGCCGGGATCAAGGTCGAGTAGCGCGCTTCGGGCAGACGCGCACGCGTCGACGCCTATGCTGCCCGCACCGCTTCGACGTTGCGCCCGATCGCGGCGTTGACCCGCGGCATCACTTCGGTCGCCATCAGCTCGATCGAGCGGCGCGCGAGGCGTTCATCGACCCAGTCCATGTTCGCGTAGACGATCTCGCCGAAATCGCCGATCTGTTCGCGCAGCGCGAGGATCTGATCGGCGACCCGGCTCGGCGTGCCCCACAGCACCAGCCGGTCGAGCATGTAGTCGATGGTCAGCGTGGCATCGTCCTGCGCTTCGTTCTCCTTGAAGATCGCGTGGCGCCGGGACAGCATCATCTTCTTCAGCAGCAGCGTCCAGTAGTAGCGATACGGGCTCGCCGCATCGTCGCGCGCGTAGCGCCGTGCGGTCGCTTCGTCATCGGCGACGAAGATCGTGCCGAAGAGCGTCGTGTAGG
>JACMMK010000334.1 GCA_014379045.1 Burkholderiales bacterium | reverse complement strand
GCGGATCCTCGCCGACCCGCGCCGCTTCGTCGGGCAGGAGCTCGCACGATTTTCGGCAACCCCGACGCTGTCGGCCGACGCCGGCGTCGAACCGCGCGCGGCGGTGCTGCGTACCTTCCTGGTCGCGCGCGATGCCGACTATGCCGTGATGCCGGGCGGGCTGACGCGGGTCGCCTCGAGCAAAGGCAGTCCGCTGGTCAGCAACCAGGCGGGGGGCAGCAGCAAAGACACCTGGGTGCTCGCCTCCGAGCCCGAACAGCAGGTGACGCTGTGGCTGCAGCCGGCGCGCGAGCAGATGACCTCGGGCAACCGCGTGCCGCTGTCCTCGCGCGCGGCCGACAACCTGTTCTGGCTCGGGCGCTATGTCGAGCGTGCCGAAGGCACGGCGCGGCTCCTGCGCACCATCCTGCAGAAGTACGACGAGGCACAGCAATACGCCGGCTCCGAGCATTCGCAATGCCTCGATACCCTGTTGCGCTCGCTGACCCACTTCACCGCGACGTACCCCGGTTTCATGGCCGAGGATGCGCAGTTGCAGCGCCCCGACGAGGAGCTGCTGGCGGTCGCCTGCGATGCGCAGCGCCATGGGAGCCTTGCCCAGACGTTGCAGGGTCTGCTGCATTCGGCCCATGCCATCCGCGATTTCTGGTCTTCTGACACCTGGCGCGTGCTCGATGCGATCGACATGCAACTTGCGTCGTTCCGTTCAGCGTCGGGCGTGGCTATCGCGAACCTCTCCGAGCATCTGAACCAGGTCGTGGTATCGATGGCCGCCTTCAACGGCCTCACCAGCGAGCGCCTGATGCGCGACCAGGCATGGCGCTTCATCGACATGGGTCGACGCATCGAACGCTCGCTGCTGATCGCCTCGTTGACCCGTTCGACGGTGGCGGTGCGCCAGGACGAGGCGGTCGAGGCGTTGCTGCTCGATGCCGTGTTGTCGACCGCGGAGAGCATCCTGACTTACCGGCAACGCTACCGCTCGTATCTCGAAGTGCGCACGGTGCTGGAACTGCTGCTCCTGGATTCCAACAACCCGCGCGGTCTGATGCACCAGCTGATCCAGTTGCAGGAAGCGTTGACCGGTCTGCCCACGGATGCGCGAAACGACAGCAGCGGTGCCGAACTCGGCGAACGTGATCGGCTGGCACTCGAGGCAGTGACGCAACTGCGTCTGGTCAGCCTCGACCGGCTGGTGCGGCTCGACGCCGGATCGGTCCTGCGCCACGACCTCGACCAGACCCTCGCGCGTCTCACGCATCTGCTCACGCGGATGTCGGAGGTGATCACCGAGCAATACTTTGGCCATCTGCGCGAGAGCCAGCAGCTCGCGCAGGCGCATATCGAAGCTCGCTGAACCCGCGCTGAAGCCGCTGGATCCCTCACGCGCGCGTCCCCGCACACCGACTCTTCCGATGAACTATCGCATCCGCCATCACACCGAGTATCACTACGCCAAGCAGGTCGACTCGGGCTACAACGAAGCGCGCATGCTGCCGCGCGTCGTGCCGCGGCAACAGGTGCTGTCGTCGTCGTTGATCATCGATCCGCCGCCCTCTGACTATCGCGAACGTCTCGACTATTTCGGTAACCGCGTCGTCTCGTTCGCCTTCGAACAGCCGCATCGTTCGCTCAACGTGACCGCGCTCAGCGAAGTCGTGATCGAGCCGCGCTCCGGACGACTCGATCTGTTCGACGGCGGGTCGTGGGAAGAGAACCGCGATGCACTCGCGCGTTCCTTCGATGCGCAGAATCTTCTCGCACGCGACTTCGTGCTCGACTCGCCGCTCGTCAGCACGCAACACGCGCTCGCCGAATATGGCAGCCCGAGTTTCCCGCCGGGACGGCCTCTGCTCGAAGCGGTGCACGATCTGATGGAGCGGATCTACCGCGAGTTTCGCTACGACCCCGAGTTCACCACGCTGTCGACCCCGCTCGCACGCGTGCTCACGCATCGGCGCGGCGTGTGCCAGGACTTCGCGCATCTGGCGATCGGCTGTCTGCGCGCCCAAGGCTTGGCTGCGCGCTATGTCAGCGGCTACATCGAAACCCTCCCCCCACCGGGACAGCCCCGCCTGATCGGTGCTGACGCCTCGCACGCGTGGTTCTCGGTGTATGCGCCGGACATCGGATGGGTCGACTTCGACCCCACGAACAACCAGGTGCCCGGCACGCACCACATCACGGTCGCGTGGGGCCGCGACTACTCCGATGTCACGCCGCTGAAGGGCATCATCTTCGGCGGGGGCAAGATGAGCCTCAAGGTCGCGGTCGACGTGCTTAACCTCGACGCGGCGCAACCGCACCCGGAATTCGGGCAGTCCGACAGCGCTTCGGCGCAGGGGTAGCCATGACCTACTGCTGTGCATTGCAGGTCGACGAAGGCATCGTGTTCGCCTCCGATACGCGGACCAACGCCGGGCCGGACCATATCGCGGTGGTGCGCAAGATGTCGCTGTGGGAGCGCCCCGGCGATCGCGTGATCGTGATGCTCGTGTCCGGCAACCTCGCGATCACTCAGAAGACGGTAAACCTCTTGAACGAGCGGCTCGTGTCGAGCGGCTTGCTCAATCTGTGGTCGGTGACCACGATGTTCAACGCGGCGCAGCTGGTCGGCGACACGGTACGCGAGGTGTATCGCGCCGATGGCGAGGCGCTGCGCGCCTTCGGCTACGATTTCACGCTGTCGGTGATCCTCGGCGGACAGATCGCCGGCGAGCCGCCGCGCCTGTTCAACGTCTATGCCGCCGGCAACTTCGTCGAAGCCACGCGCGAGACGCCGTACGTGCAGATCGGTGAAGTCAAGTACGGCAAGCCGATCATCGACCGCGTCGTCACCTGCAACACACCGATCGCGAAGGCCGCCAAGTGTGCGCTGGTGTCGTTCGCATCTACGTTGCGAAGCAACGTGACGGTCGGCATGCCGATCGATCTGCTGGTCTATCGCAGCGACACTCTGCGCGTCGACGAGCAACGCCGGTATCAGGAGAATGACGCGTATTTCCGGTCGCTGAGCGACGGCTACGGCGAAGGCATCATCCGCGTGTTCGACAGTCTGCCGGACCCGAACTAAGGCTCCAGATAAGTCTCTTCGCGCCGTTATCACTCTACTTCCGGCGCGATCGCCAAGGTCAGGCGCCCCACGGGGTCCGGTTGCGTGCGACCGACGAAACGTCCTTCGCCGCCTAGACGGACGAAGGACCTCGTCGCACCCCTGTTGCCTAGCGTCAACGTACGCTGGCTCGACCGCGTTGCTTCTTATCACAACCCCCAGCGGGAGAACAACTTGAAAACATTCATCACATTGATGCTCGCCATCGGCGCGAGCAGTCCAGCGTGGGCGCAGACCGGCGTGGATGTGTCGATCGGCATCAACCAACCCGGCGTCTACGGTCGCATCAACATCGGCGACGCGCCTCGTCCCGCGCTGGTGCTGCAACAGCCCGTGATCATCGTGCAGCAGCCCGCCCGGGTCGAGTACCAGCCGGTCTATCTCTATGTGCCACAGACGCACCGCAAAGACTGGCGCCGATACTGCGGTCGCTACGATGCCTGTGCCCAACCGGTCTATTTCGTGCAGGAGCGCTGGGTGCAGGAGCGCTACGACAAACATCGTCGCAACAAACATCACGACGACGATCGTGGGCACAACAACGGTAAAGGCAAGGGTAAAGGGCACAACCGGGATTGACCGAAGCGCGCCGTCCCGGACCGGTGCGTTGGAACCCGTGCGGCAATCCTGCTGACATCGCATCCGGCCGCGTACGCGGCCGATCAACGCATCGAGGAATCGAGCTGCGCTGGTGGCGTGTGCCAAAGCTTCCACGTGCCCCAACCCACTGCAATCAACATGATTCCCGCGCCGGCGAACTTGGCCATGTTGCCGAGCACGATGTCGTAGGGCGCGAAGCCGGTCGCGCCGAGCAGATACTCCCAGTCGTGGCCGCTGCGTTCAGCGCCGGTGCCACCACCCAGCAACGGCAGCCCCAGCTTGCGCGCATCGGCGATGTACGGCGCGCAGTCGGTCAGGCTCTGTCCGAACCACCACAGGCCCACCGCAGCGCCGACCGGGTCGCGCCGGCCGAACAGGAACGATCCGCAGACGATCAACGGCATCACGAGTTGGCCCAGCGTGCCGCCGAGCACGTGAATGAAGCGGCCGAACGGCAGCATGAACACGTGTCCGGCCTCGTGGAACACGAGATTCACGCCGTGCAGAAAGCCGCTCCACGCTTCGCCGCTGCGCACGTCGGCGACGATGAACGGCCAGCTGTAGAGGAACAGTGCGCCGAGCAACAGCGCGTGTCCCACGCGCGCTGCCTGACTCATTGCGGGCGGCGGTTCGGTCAGTCGCTCGCGCAGCAGTTCACGCAGTCGATGCAACTGCCCGTTCCGGAATTCTTCGGCCGCGCCGGCCGACGCGTCGATTGCGCGCCCTGCATCGCCGCTTGCGGCCTGCGCGTCGATCCATTTCGAGAACACCAGCCCGCAGCGAGCGCACTCGCGATCCGGCCCTAGTGCGCTGCGTGCCCGTGCGGTGTCGCACTTCGGACATCTCGCCGGATACATCAGCGCTGCGCGCCGCCACGCTCGGCGCGTCGCCGCACGTCGCTCAGGACTGGCTGCCGTGCAGATACGGCTTCAGGCAGGCATAGGCCATCGCATGCACGGGCGTGGGGACGCCCAGTTCGCGTCCGCTGCGCACGATCAGGCCGGACAGGCTTTCGAGCTCGAGCCGTTTGCCGCGCGCGAGATCGTGATACATCGAGGCGTACATGTCGGCGGGAAACCTCTGGTGCCGGCGCACCAGCACCTCGACGATGTCGGCAGGCAGCGTGATGCCCTGCGCGTGCGCGACCGCCGCGGCCTCGGCGAAACCCGCACGCGCAAGCGCAAGCAGATCGGGATCGTGATACACGACCCCCGCCGGTTTGCGCGCGAGACTCGTCAGCGCCGCATTCGTCGACAGGCCGATGAACTTGAGCCATTGCGCTGCACGAATGTCGCCGACGATCTCTGCACCGAAGCCGGCGGACGCGCACGCCTCGCGCAGGCGCTGCGCCCGGCTCGACTCGGCGCCATCGGCCTCACCGAACTGGATCGACGGGTTCGCCGAGTTGTAGCGCACGATCCCGGGCGCCTCGATCAGCGCCGAGACGAACGCGAGGCCGCCCAGCACCCGGTCGGCACCGAGCACCGCACCGATACGATGCTGGCCATCGACCCCGTTCTGCAGGCTGATGCAGACGCCCCCCTGCTCGAGCAGCGGCGCGATCGCGCGCGCCGCGTCTTCGGTGTCGAACAGCTTGACGCAGAAGAGCACGACATCGACCGGCGCGATCGAAGACGGATCGTCCGTCGCCTCGACCTGCGGCAGCACGATGTCCCCGCCCGGCCCGACCAGCGACAGGCCGCGCGCCTGCAGCGCGCGCAGGTGTTCGCCGCGCGTGATGAACGCCACCTCGTTGCCGCTCGCTGCGAGTTTGGCCCCGTAGTAGCCGCCGATACCGCCGGCCCCCATGATTGCGATGCGCATCCCGTTTCCCTTCCTGGTTCGAGTCGACGTTCCGCGTGGTCGCTGCCGCCCGCCGACTTCGCCTGCGCAGGTTCCCGTTTTTTCCTGTTCAGGGGACGATGCCGGCGGGCAGGCTTTCGATGTACTCGCAGATCGCGCCGGGCCGGGTCAGCCAGATACGGTCGCGATGCGCGAGGATGTGCTCGATCACGCGCCGGAAATGATGCAGCCGGTACGGCTGCCCGAGGACGAAGCTGTGCAGCACGATCGGCATCACCAGCGGCCGGCGTACCGACTCGTCGAGCAGTTCGTCGAACTGCGCGATCAGGTTGTTGCACAACTCTTCGGAACCGGTGCGCCGCGTCACCACCTCGACCGAATCGTTGAGTTCGTGCGCATAGGGCACCGAGAGAATCGGCCCATGCTTCGTGCGGAACCACACCGGTTGATCGTCGAGCGACCAGTCCATCATGTAGCGATAGCCGGCGGCCTTCAGCAGATCGAGCGAGTCGTGCGTCTGCGCGATGTACGGCGCCAGCCAGCCCAGCGGCTTCCTGCCCCAGTGCGCCTCGATCGCGGCCGTTGCCTCGCCGATGCAACGGCGTTCCTCGTCGAGCGACATCTCCGTCTGGCGTTCAGCGTTGGTACGGCCATGACCGACGATTTCGTCGCCGCGCGCGGCGAAGGCGGCCACGAGGTCGGGGCAGTAGTCGTACAACGCGCTGTTGATCAGCAGCGCGTAGGGCAGATCGAGGGCATCGGCGAACTCGAGCAACCGCCATGCGCCGACCCGGTTGCCGTAATCGCGCCAGGCGTAGCTGCGCACGTTGGGTGGCGGCTGCGGCACGCTGTAGTCGTTGCCCATGCCTTCGCCGAACGCGAAGTGTTCGACATTCAGGCACAGGTGCACCGCCAGGCGCTTGCCGTCGGGCCAACTGTAGTCGGGCCGACCGACGATCGGCGAGTAGTCGTATCTGTCGTGGCGCTTTAGCATGAGCGGACTTTCAATCGGCGAAGGGTTCTTTCGGTTGCGGCGAACATAAGCCCGCGCCGGGCCCGCGGTCAATGCACGTAGCCGTGCGCAGGCCGTACGCGGCCCGCGCCGCCGGGCGCGGTTCACCCACCGCGAAACCCTGCGTCGACCTCTCGACCCACGCTGCACGCGCACATCGAACACCGGATCGACACTGCGCGCTCGGCTACTATTCTGCCTTCAAACCCCGGGAGCCTGCGATGCGCTGTCACGTTCTCTTCAACACTGTCGTGTCCTTCACAGCTGGCGCACTCGGGGCGCTCGTCCTGCCGGGTAGCACGTCTTTCGCGCAGGCCCCGGCTTGGCCGGTGAAGCCGATCCGGATGATCGTGAATTTCGCGGCCGGCGGAAGTACCGACGTCATTGCCCGCTCGATGGCACCCCGGCTCGCCGAGTCGCTCGGGCAGCAGGTAGTGGTCGAGAACCGGGTCGGCGCAGGCGGCAACATCGGGCTCGAGGCGGTGGCGCGCGCGGCACCCGATGGCTACACGCTGCTGCATTCGTCCGACGGCGCGCTGCTGATCAACCCGTTCCTCTACGACATGCCGGTCGACGTGACCCGCGATCTCGCCCCGGTAGCGCCGACCGGTCGCTCCGCGATCTTCTTCGTCGTACGCGCCGGGCTGCCGGTGAAGACGATGGCCGAGTTCGTCGCCTATGCGCGTGCCAACCCCGGCAAGCTCAACTACGGCTCGGCCGGCAACGGGACGCTGCAACACGTCGCGACCGAGATGCTCGCGCGCGCAGCGAAGATCGATGTCGTGCATGTCGCGTACAAGGGCTCGCAGCAGGTGCTGGTCGACCTGCTCGGCGGGCAGATCGACTTCACCTTCGACCTGGGGGCCGCGATCGAACAGGTGAAGGCGGACAAGGTGCGCTTGCTCGCGGTACCGACCGCGACGCGTTCGCCGGTGTTCCCGAACACGCCGACGATGATCGAAGCCGGCACCAACATGACGATCGCCTGGCTCTCGGGCGTGTACGCGCCCGCGGCGACGCCTCGCGATATCGTCGTGCGCCTGAATCGCGAGATCAACCGGATCATGCAGACCACCGAAGCGCGCGCGACGCTCGCGAGCATGGCCGCCGAACCCGTCACGCCTGCCTCCCCGGAGGATTTTTCGGCGAGCCAGCAGAAGGCGCGCGAACGCTTCGGTGCACTGGTCAAGGAAGCGAACATCCGGGTCAAGTAAAGCGGATTACAGACGCCTCGTGGTACCGCGCACCACCAGGGTGGTCGCAAACAGGCGGGTAGTGCGTTCGATCGGTACGCTCGTTCCCGCGATGAGTTCGAACAGCAGCGCCGAAGCGGTTTCGCACATCTGCTCCACGGGGAGCGCCACGGCGGTCACGGCCGGGTTGCAGGCCTCGAACCACGGGGTGTCGCCGTAGGCGACCAGGGACAGCGACTGCGGCACCTCGGTGTCGCTCTCACGCAGCGCCCTGAGAATTCCCAACAACTGCCGAGAACTGCCGGCGACGATCGCCGTGGGGGGCGAAGGGCGACTGAGCAAGTCCTTGACCCCTTCGTAGCCGGTATCCGGCCGAGCCGGGCCGAAATGGCAGAGGCTTTCTTCGACGGCGATATCCATCTGGCGCAGCGCCGCGTCATGGCCTTCCACACGCTGCGCCCCCGTACTCAGTGTTCGCGACGGACCGATGTAGCCGATGCGCCGATGCCTGAGCAGCAACAGGTGGCGCGTGGCCTCCCGAATTCCTTGACGATCATCGGCGTACACGCCGGTCGTCCCCAGCGCGTCATTGCGCCGCAGGAACTGCACCGCGGGAATCCGGCTCAACAGACGTGCGGTTTCCGCACTCGGCGACGCGCATGGGGCAAGCATCACACCGGCGACGCGCGCTTCGCGCATGGCCCGAACCTGCTGTTCTTCGCGCTGCGGATCGTCTTCGGACAACCCCAGGATCATCTGATACCCGCTCCGGGCACAGTGGGCTGCCATCGACCGCGCCGCAGCGCTGAAAAACTCGTTCTGGACGTCGGGGAACACCAGCCCGACGACGCGAGTCGAACCGTCGCGCATCTGTCGGGCGCCGGAATTGGCGATGTATCCGAGCCTGTCTGCAGCCTCTTTCACCCGCTGCTTCGTCTGGGCGCTGATCTTCGGGTGATCGTTCAGCGCGCGCGATACCGTGGTGTGGGCGAGTCCCAGCGTTTCGGCGATACGGGTAATGGTAACGACAGGCATTCCGGACACTCGCGTGGGTCACTGATCGAGGAGGAGTTCCCCTACGCCAGAATTCTACCGCTGGAAGCATTCGATGCACACGTGTGCTTTCCAGCATAGAATCGCCAGGGTCTGACCCTGGAGGAGGGATTTCTGATGAACAAACTAGGCAAAACGATCCTGTCGGCAACTCTCGCGTCGCTGTCCGCTGTCGCCTTCGCGCAGTCCACGTATCCGACCAAACCAGTGACGCTCGTCGTGGCATTCCCGCCCGGGGGTGCCGCCGACATCGTCGCCCGCATCGCGCAACCCCACCTGCAGGATGCGCTGAAACAACCGGTAGTGATCATCAACCGAGCCGGCGCCGGGGGCTCTCTGGGCACGGCATCGGTCGCGACGGCGGCGCCCGACGGATACACGCTGCTGATGGCGCTCACGAGCATTGCCACCAATCCCGAGGCCGACCGGATCAACGGGCGCAAACCCGCCTTCGAACTGAACCAGCTACAGCCGATCGCCCAGATCAGTGCCGACCCGTTCGTCCTGATGGTGCGCGCAGACAGTCCGTACAAGACGCTCCAGCAACTGATGGACGATGCACGCAGGCGTCCCGGTGTCATCACCTACGGCTCGTCCGGAAACTACGGGACGTCGCACGTCGCCACGCAGAGTCTGGCCGGTACCGCCGACATCAAGCTGCTGCACGTGCCGTACGGCGGCGGCGCGCCGACGCTCGCGGCATTGCTCGGCGGTCAGGTCGACTTCGTCCCGTTCGCCCCCGGCGTCGCTATTGCACACGTAAAGCTCGGCAAGCTGCGCCCGCTGGCCACGTTCGGCCCGACGAGGCTCGCGGCACTGCCCGACGTGCCGACACTCAAGGAGGCCGGCTACGATTCACAGTATCTGGTCATCACCGGGGCCTTCGTGCCCGCAGGAACGCTACCGCCGGTGAGCGTGACGTTGCGCAATGCGTTCAGAACCATGACGTCGAACCCCGAGTTCCGGGCCAAGATGGAATCGGCCGGTGCACCGGTGAGTTACCTCGATGGCCCCGAGTTCGGCGCTGCATTCGAGGCCGAAGCGCAGCGCTTGAACGCCGTGCTCAAGCGCATCGGTAAACTCGAATAGGGCCTCAGCGCTCGTCGGCGTCCGGCCTGGCCCGTTGCCAGCGACGCAGCAGGCTCGCCGGTGACGCGGCAGGTGTTCCGAGCGCCTCGCGCGCGAAGCGACGCACCTGTTCTCGCGTCGCTTCGTCCAGGTATTCGACCGGCGACTTGCCGTCGATGCGGGCGAGCAGCAGTCCTGGAACGAGCGTCGCGATTCGTTCGAACAGCAGGTCGACCGGTTCCCAGGAAACGTGACCGCGATAGCCTTCGAGCGTGCCCTCGAGCGCCCGCAGATACGCACCCGCGTGGGACGGCAGGTGCGCGCTCTTCAGTATCAGGTGGGTCGACAGGAATGCCAGATCGAAGGCCGGATCGCCGAACCACGCGCATTCTGCATCGAGCAGCACGGGCCCGTTCTTGCCGACGAGGATGTTCTTCGGGCTCACGTCGCCGTGCACCAGCACGAACGAATGGTGTTGCGTCTGATAAATCAGCCCGATCAGTTCGACCGAAAGATCAGGATGCCGGCGCGCCGCTTCGACCAGATACGGCTCGAGCCGCAACGCGAAGAAGTGTGCGCCGGTCGCGAAGCGGCGGGCGACGTCCACGTCGCCGGCAGTCGCATGGTGAATCCGGCCGAGGACATCTCCGACCTGTGCGGCGAGTGCGACGTCGACCGCGCCGCGCAGAAGCGCGGCCTTCCAGTTGTCGTATTCCGCGGCCGACAGGAACTCCATCGCAAAAGCGCCGCACGCGTCGTCGGTGCCGAGCACACGTGGAACATGTCCGGGAACAATCTCATGCGCGGCCCGCAGCCAGGCGATCTCCGCGAACACACGACCGACCGGTGCCCACCAGTCTTTCTCGACCTTGAGCTTGGGCAACGCCTGCTTCATGCAGTAACGGGCGTCACCGACGTCCACGCGAAAAATGCTCGAGGACACCCCGCCGGTCAGGCGTTCGACCTGCGCCGGCGCCGAACCGTCGGACAGGCCCATGCGGTGAAGCACGTCCGCCAGCAACTCGGGCTGGGTGAGCAAATCGGCGTAGGACTGCTCGCCGCTCATCGCCCGGCGGACGCCTCGGTGTCCCCGTTGCCGCGCGCGCTGACCGGCACACCGGTCATGCCCGCAAATCCGGAAAGGGCTGCGCCGCTGCGCTCGATGCGCAGACCCTCGTTCCATTTCGCCATGCGCTCGGAACGCGCAAACGACCCGACCTTGAGCTGTCCCGCGTTCCATCCGACCGCCATGTGGGTGATGCAGACATCTTCGGTCTCGCCTGAACGCGCGGAAACGATCGTCCCCCATGCCGCCTTGTGACCCGCGAGCAGCGCCGCTCGGGTCTCGCTGACCGTTCCTGCCTGGTTGGGCTTGATCAGGACGGCGTTGCAACACCCCGCCGCTGCCGCGTGCGCCACACGTGCCGCGTCGGTGACGAGAAAATCATCACCGACCACCTGCACTCGGCTGCCGACGGCGGCGGTGAAAGCACGCATGCCGGCGACATCGTCCTCCGCGACCGGGTCTTCCACGGAGATGATCGGATAACGCTCGATCCAGCGATACAGTTCAGCCAGCCAGGCGCCGGTCTCGAAAGTCTTGCCCTCCAGACCCAATCGGTAAAGGCCATCGCGGTAGAACTCGGAGGCGGCGATGTCGAGCGAGATCAACGCCTTCCCTCCACCGCATCCCGCCCGCTCGATCGCATCGGTCAACACGCTCAACGCTTCTTCGTTCGACGCGAAGTCGGGCCACCATCCGCCTTCGTCGGCCACGCCGCAGCGACTCTTGCGCTGTGCCATCAGCTCGCCCGCTGCACGGTAGATCTCCGCGCATATCGCGAGCGCCTCGTCGAACGAGCCCGAGCCTGCCGGCATCACGAGAAAATCCTGGATATCGACGCGCTGTCCCGCATGGGCGCCGCCGCCGAAGATCTGCACTTCCGGCATCGGCAGGCTGCACTGCGTGTCTTCTGCCAGGTATTTCCAGAGCGGCAGTCCACTGGCGGCTGCAGCGGCATGCATCACCGCCATGGAAGTCGCGATGGTCGCGTTGCCACCCAGCCGGGACTTGTTCGGCGTGCCGTCGACCGCGACCAGGACCTGGTCGACGCCGTGCTGGTCGAGTGCGTCCAACCCGAGAAGATGTGGTGCGACGATATCGTTCACATTCCGGACCGCGTGCATGACGTCGAAGCCGCCGTGTCGCATTCCCCCATCGCGCAGGTCGACTGCCTCGTGCGCCCCGCGCGACGCGCCGGCCGGCGCCATTCCGCGCCCGCGGGTGCCGTCGGCGAGGGTGACCTCCACTTCCACCGTCGGACGGCCCCTGGAATCCCAGATGCGGTGGCCGGCGACGGCCACGATGGTCGATTGCATTGATTCCTCCTGAACGCGAATGATGCACCGGGATGCACACGTGTGCAATACTCGACCGCCCGAAGCGCGAAACAAGCGCATCGATCAATGGACCCAACGTGACCGTCGAACCCGTTTTCCGAAACTACGATCAGCAGGCACTGGACGCGCAGTACAACAACCGCGCCCGGTTTCCGAACTTCACCGAGCAGTTCGACCAGTGGACGCGGTGGAGCGTGGCAACGCGGCGCACGCTGCCCTGCCGGCTCGACATCGTCTACGGCGACGATGCGCTCGAACGGCTCGATGTCTTTCCCGCCGAGGGCGCACGAAATCCGATCTATGTTTTCCTGCATGGCGGATATTGGTACTCGCTCGACAAGAGTCACTACAGCTACGTGGCGGAGGGCATGCGGCCGCATGGCATCGTGACCGCGGTGACCAACTTCGGGCTCGCGCCACGCTGCGACATGGACACCATCGTCGAGCACAACCGGCGTTCGCTCGCCTGGCTATGGCGTCACGCGACGTCGTTCGGGGGCGACCCGGACCGGATCTACGTCTGCGGGCACTCGGCGGGCGGACATCTCGGTCTGATGCTGCTCGGTACGGACTGGGCCGATATCGGCGCCGACCTGCCGCATGATCTGGTGAAAGGCGTGTGTGCGATCGGCGGCATCTTCGACATGGAGCCGATCCGCCTGTCGTTCCTCAACGAGAAACTCCACCTGACCGCCGAACAAGCCCGGCGCAACAGCCCGCTGCTACAGCGCTATCCGGTCTGCGCACCGCTGTCGCTGGTGGTCGCGGTCGATGAGTCGGCGGAGTTTCATCGGCAATCGGAGCAGATGCGAGACTTGTGGTCCTCCCTGGGCTATCCGGTGGAACTGATGATTCCAAGCGATTTCGATCACTTCACTGTCGTGAACGAGCTTGGCGACCCACGGTGTGCGCTGGTGCTGCATCAGTTGGCGCAGATGCGACTGGCGTTTTCCTGAGGCGTACGAGTCATGAGAGTGGAGTCGAACAACCTGATCCCCGATCGCGTCGACGCAGCAGCGCAACGCCTGCGCGCCGCGACCGACACGCGCGCCGTCACCTCGCCGCTTCGTCATGAGATCGCCGATGCCGATGCTGCGCTCGGGTACCGCGTCCAGGCGACCAATGTGCTGCAATGGACCCGTGCAGGCCGCCGGCGGGTGGGCCGCAAGGTCGCCTTGACGAGCGTGACTGTGCAACGAATGATCGGTGTGGATGCACCGGCCTCGGGCGTGCTGTTCGACGACATGCTGTTGAACTGCCACGCGGTCGTGCCTTTGACGCAACTCAACCAGGCACGCGCGGAAGCCGAAGTGGCGCTCGTTCTGAAAGCGGCCCTGCCGCAAAGCCGCCCCACCTATATCGACGTGCTTGGCGCCATCGACTATGCATTGCCCGCGATCGAGATCGTCGACTCACGGATCCGCGGCTGGGATGTCGGGGCCTTCGACTTCATCGCCGACAACGCCGCAGCGTGCCTGGTCGTGCTTGGAGACACGCCGTTCGACATCAGACGCCACGACCTGACCCGCATCGACATGTCGATGACCGTCGATGGCGAAGCGGGCACCACCGGCAGCGGCGCCGAGTGCATGGGCAGCCCCTTGCGAGCGCTGCATTGGTTGGCCATGGACCTGGCGCGGCGTGGTGACCCGTTGCAGGCAGGTGAAGTGATCATGGCCGGCGCATTGGGAGCCGTCGTGCAGATTGCTCGATCGTGCCGCGTGGACGCCCGCATCGGCCTGTTCGCGCCGGTAGGTGTGACCTTTTCATGAGCGGGCGTCCGACAGTTCGATGAAGGCCGTGTTCCATTACAGCGCCAGCGACCGGATGAAACAGTCGCTCGCCGACGCCTCGCCGGCGTGGTTGCGCACCGTGTGTGTCGATGACGACGACGAGGCGGGTTTGACCGTGGAACTGGCAGAGGCAGACGTGCTGCTGCATGTACTCACGCCGGTGACTGCGCGCGTGTTGGAGCACGCGCCGCAGCTCAAGTTGATCCAGAAGATCGGCGTGGGCGTGAACACCATCGACCTTCAGGCTGCCCACCGGCTCGGCATTCGTGTGGCGAACATGCCCGGTGCGAACAGCCAGGCGGTCTGCGAGATGACGCTCGCACTGATGCTGGCCGCGATGCGGAAAGTGGTGACCCTCGATGCCGCGACGCGCGGCGGCAACGGATGGCGCCTGCCGCCACACGTCACCGACGACGCGATAGAGATCGCCGGCAAGACCGTGGGCCTCATCGGTCATGGCGAAGTCTCGAAACGCCTGGCGCCGGTGCTCGTCGCAATGGGGGCGAACGTCGTCGCCCATACGCGCACGCCGTTTACCGGGGCGGTCGCAACCTACGTGTCGTTGCCCGACCTGTTGTGCGGCTCAGACGTCATTTCGCTCCACCTGCCGCTGAACGGAAACACGCAGCACCTGCTCGATCGCGCCGCGTTTGCGCAAATGAAACGCGGCGTGGTGCTGGTCAATACGGCGCGAGGCGGGTTGGTGGACGAGTCGGCGCTGGTCGATGCATTGCTGAGTGGCCAGGTGCGCGCCGCAGGTGTGGACGTGATGGCGGTCGAGCCGGTGCCATCGGATACACCGCTGCTGAAACTGCCGAATGTCGTGCTCGCTCCGCACATCGCATGGCTCACTGCAGAATCGATGGCGCGCAGCTTCGCGATCATCGCCGACAACTGCCAGCGCTTGAGGAAAGGGGTGCCACTGCGCTTCGAGATCACGCTGGACCCCACAGCCGGCTGACGACATCGGTTCGACGCACCAGCGGTTTCGACGTGCGCGAGCCGCCGCTTCTCGGCTCGCGACCGGTTCGAGTCTGAAGCGCAAAGCGGGATGCCTCAGGCGAGGATCCTCCCGGCGCCCGTGAAACCGAACGACCCGTTACTCGCTCAGATTGAGTGCCTTGATCATGGTGCGGTTCTCGACGAGCGACCGCTGCACCAGCGCGCGAAAAGCGTCAGGCGTCGACAGCTGGATCTCGGTCGCCTGACTAGCCATCGCCTCGCGCATTTCGGGCGTCGTCATCGTCTTCTCCAAGGCGGCGCGCAGGCGCTCCTGGATCGTCCGTGCGGTACCGCGCGGGGCCAGCAAGCCGACCCACCCGCTGTAGTCGTAACCCGGCACCTGTTCGATCACGGCGGGCAGGTCGGCGAGCAGCGGGGTGCGCTTGGGCAGGCTGTGCGCGAGCAGGCGCAGTTTGCCGCCCTTCACCAGCGACACCACCGCCGGTGCCGGAGTGATCGTCCATTGCGCCTCGCCGGCGACGACTGCAGCGACCGAGGGCCCGCCACCCTTGTAGGGCACATGCAGCGACTCGAACTTGCCCAGGTTCGTCAGCATCACGCCCGCCAGATGACTCTGCGAGCCGGCACCGGCCGACGCCATGTTCATCGGTGTCTTCTTGTTGCGCACCGTGTCGAGGAACTCGGCGAGGGTCTTCACCGGTACCGTCGGATTCACCACGAGCAGGTTCGGCGTCACCCCGATCGTCGATATGAACACGAAGTCGTTCAACGGGTCGAACGGCGGCTTCGCCTGCAGAAATGGTGCAACGGTGAGCGAAGGCGGCGACGCGAAGATGATCGTATAACCATCGGGGTTCGCGTTCTTGCCGATCTCCATGCCGATCAGGCCACCCGCGCCGGCGCGGTTGTCGATGATCAACTGCTGGCCGAGCGCTTCCCCGAGGCGCTGTCCGATGATCCGCCCGAGCGTGTCGAGCGAACTGCCGGGCGCATTGGGCATCAGCAGGCGGATCGGTTTGACCGGCCACGCGTCGGCGCTTTGCGCTGCGGCACGCCCGACCGGCGCCAGCACCGATACGACCGGTACGGCGCACGCCGCCCCGAGCAGTGCGCGACGTCGTGAGCTGTGAATGAACGACTGGATGGGTTCCTTCATGGGTACTTCCTCCGTAGGAATTATTGTGGATGCGCTACTGTAGGTGCCGTGTGATCGCGTAGGCTGCAACAACGCGAGCGCCACGTTGCGCTAGCGAGCCAGTGGCAGAATGCCGGTCGTCTCGTCGATGAAGCGCGCGTGCAGCTGCGCGATACCGTCGGTGCACGCCTGGACGAGCGTGCGCTCGGTCGCATCGACCACGGCGGCCAGTTCGACCTCGGTGCGCACCGGCTGCGCGAGTTTCCATTCGCTGCGATCGAGACGCTCCGGGGACGCCTGCTTCTGTTCGCGCGCCGTGGCCGCCTCGCGCGCGACCGCGCGAAGTTCGTCGAGCAATCCTTGCAACTCGCTTATCCGCCGCATCTCGTTTTCCATCGTTTGCCGCGACGCCTCGGGCAGATGCGGGTCCTGGACGCGCTCGGACACCTCCTTCTGCAGCGTGCGCGCCGGACGGATACGTGCCAGCACCGCATTGAGCCGTTCGAGCACCGCGCTTGCGCTGGCGACGTCGCACGCGGTCTCGACGATCATCCACCAGCCTCCAGCCTCGTTTGCCCTTTCGAGCACCTGTCGAGCGATGACGCGTTCGCGCGTCGGCGTCTCTGCAGTGGTCTGCGCAGCCGCGGGCGCGGGGGCGTACAGACCGATCACGCCTGCAACCAGGAGCGCGACCGGGACGCCCGCCGCGAACCGGATCAAGTCCCGATACCCATCGAACACCTGACGGCACCGTGCGCGGCTCGAGATGCGAAACCGTGCGCGACCCCGAACGAAATCGCCAGCGCATCCGTCGAGCTTTGCAGCGAAAGCGCCGTGACCGCTTTCAATCTTCGCATGCAGCGGCCGCGGTACGCACACGACGTGGGAGAGCTTCGCATCAGTATCGACCATGTGCCAATCGCCTCAAAGCCGCTCCGCGACCCAGCCTTCCACCGTGGCCAGCGCCTGTGGCAGCTTGGCGGGCTCAGTGCCGCCCGCCTGCGCCATGTCCGCGCGCCCCCCGCCTTTGCCGCCGACCTGCTGTGCGACGAAGTTGACGAGGTCTCCCGCCTTCACGCGCCCGACGAGGTCCGGCGTGATCCCGGCGATCAGTGTGACCTTGCCGTCGGCGGTACCGCCAAGCACGATCGCCGCCGATCCGAGCTTGTCCTTCAGCTTGTCGATCGTCTCGCGCAAGGCCTTCGTGTCTGCTGTGTCGAGCGCGGCCGCGAGCACCTTGATGCCCTTCACGTCGACGGCGCGCGTGTACAGATCGTCGCCCTGCGACGAAGCGAGCTTCGACTTCAGCCGGCCGACCTCACGCTCGAGCGTCTTCATCTGGTCGAGCACCTGCCCGACGCGCCCCTGAAGTTCCGCGGGGTTCGTTCTCAGCGCGACCGCGACCTCGGACAACGAGCGGTCGAGCCGTTGCACATGGGTGAGCGCGCCTTCGCCGGTGACGGCTTCCACCCGCCGGATACCGGCCGCGACGCCGCCTTCCATCACGATCTTGAAAAAGCCGATATCGCCGGTGCGGTTCACGTGTGTGCCACCGCACAGTTCGGTCGAGAACGTGGCCGAACTGTCGCCTCCCCCCATCGACAGCACGCGCACCTCGTCGCCGTACTTCTCGCCGAACAGGGCCATGGCGCCGGCCTTGATTGCCTCGTCGTACTTCATGATGCAAGCGCCGACCGACGTGTTCCTGCGCACCTGTGCGTTAACCAGCGCCTCGACCTCACTGATCTCCGCTTCGCTCAGCGGACGATCGTGGGAGAAATCGAAGCGCGTACGATCGGCATCGACCAGCGACCCCTTCTGCTGCACATGGGTGCCAAGCACCTTGCGCAAAGCAGCGTGCATCAGGTGGGTCGCCGAGTGGTTGCTCGCCGCGCGCGCGCGCGCGGTAATGTCGACGCGCGCGGTCACCTTTTCGCCGACCGCAAGCTTTCCGGTGGCGATGCGGCCGTGATGGCCGAACACGTCGGGCTGGATCCTGGCGGTCTCGTCGACGACGACGGTACCGGTAGAGGCAACCAGCTCGCCGACATCGCCGACCTGGCCACCGGACTCGGCATAGAACGGGGTCGCATCGAGGACGACGATCGCGCGCTCACCGGGACCGGCTTCGTCGACCGCTGAACCGCCGACGTAGAGCGCGATCACCGTACCCTCGGCCTCCAGCGTGTCGTAGCCAACAAAGCGCGTCTTGTCGCCGCCGTAGGTGACTGCCGTGGCGGACTTGAACTTGCCGGCCGCGCGCGCCTGCTCGCGCTGGCGCGACATCGCCTGCTCGAAACCGGCGATGTCGACGGTCTTGCCCCGTTCGCGCGCGATGTCGGCGGTGAGATCGACCGGGAAGCCGAACGTGTCGTACAGCGTGAACACCATTTCGCCGTCGAGCACGTTGTCCTCGCGCGTGAGCGCGCCTTCGAGGATGCGCATGCCATTCTCGAGAGTCTCACCGAAACGCTCTTCCTCGGCCTTCAATACCTGCTCGACGCGCGCTGCCGCCTGCGCAAGCTCGGGATACGCCTCGCCCATCTCGGCCACGAGCGCGCCGACCAGGCGGTGGAAGAATGGCTTGTGCTGCCCGAGCTTGTACCCGTGCCGGAGTGCGCGGCGGATGATCCGCCGCAGCACATAACCGCGCCCTTCGCTGCCCGGAATCACCCCGTCGACGATCAGGAACGCGCACGCCCGGATATGGTCGGCGATCACCTTCAACGAGTTGTCGGCGAGGTCGCGAGTGCCGGTTTCCTTAGCGGCCGCAGCGATCAGGCGCTGGAACAGATCGATCTCGTAGTTGCTGTGCACATGCTGCAGGACTGCGGCGATCCGTTCGAGTCCCATGCCGGTATCGACCGAAGGCTTCGGCAACGGGTGCAAGGTGCCCGCCTCGTCGCGATTGAACTGCATGAACACGAGGTTCCAGATCTCGATGTAGCGGTCGCCATCGGCGTCGGGCGACCCCGGGGGACCGCCGTCGACCTCCGGGCCGTGGTCGAAGAAGATTTCGCTGCACGGGCCGCAAGGTCCGGTATCGGCCATCTGCCAGAAGTTGTCCGACGCGTACGGGGCGCCCTTGTTGTCGCCGATGCGCACGATGCGCGCGGCGGGCACACCGATCTCGTTCAACCACAGGTCGTAGGCTTCGTCGTCGGTGTGATAGACGGTGACCCAGAGCTTGTCTTTCGGCAGGCCGTAGACCCCGGTGAGCAGTTCCCACGCATAGTGAATCGCGTCACGCTTGAAATAATCGCCGAAGCTGAAGTTGCCCAACATCTCGAAGAAGGTGTGATGACGCGCCGTGTAGCCGACGTTCTCGAGATCGTTGTGTTTGCCGCCCGCACGCACCGAACGTTGCGACGTGGTCGCGCGTGCGTAGGCACGCTTCTCGGTGCCGAGAAACACGTCCTTGAACTGCACCATGCCGCTGTTGACGAACAGCAGCGTCGGATCGTTCCCCGGCACCAGGCTAGACGAGCGCACCGGCGTATGGCCGTTCTGTTCGAAGAACTGCAGGAACCTCGACCGGATCTCGTTGGCTTTCATTGAGGCTTTCGGAGGATGATGCGCCGCATTCCGGCTCATCCATCTTCTTGTCATGGTGGGATAAGCGCTGGATTATACGGACGTATCCGTGCTCGGCCCGGGTTGCACCGGCTTCGGTCTCCTGCACGGCGTCACTCAGCCGGCTCGTCGGGCCCCGGTCCGCCGCGCAGGACGCGGGCGATCGTCGAACCACTGAAGCCACGGCTGCGCAGGAAGCGGCTCTGACGGGCACGCTCGGCGGCATCGGCCGGCGGCGCGGCGCCGAACTTCTTGTTCCAGACCGCGCGCGCCACCGGCAGTTCGCCCACCTTCAGCGACTGCGCGGCCGGACCGAGCAGCGTCTCGTCGATGCCGCGTCGCCGCAGGTCGTTCAACACGCGCGCCGCGCCGAAACGCTGTGAGCCGTTGACGACCTGCTCGACCAGCCGGCGTTCGGACAACCACCCGCGCGCGACGAACTCGTCGAGCAACGCGGCGACGTCGTCCTGTGGACCGGCGCTACGACGAAGCTTGACCTCCAGCTCGACGCGCGAATGCTCGCGCCGCGCCAGATAGCCGAGCGCCCGCCCGCGCAGGGAGAGCGGCGGACGGGGCATCGATGACGAGCCGAAGGCCTGAAGGGTCGACCCGACCCGGAACCCGACCCGGAACCCGACGCGGGCCCGGGCGCGGGTCCGAACGCAGATCAGACCGCTTCGTCTTCCGGTGCCACGACCGCAGCCGTCGCACCGTCGGGTGTCGCCACCGCCGCGCGGATCTTTGCCTCGATCTCCATCGCCATGTCGTTGTGCTCGCGCAGGAAGTCCCGCGCGTTGTCCTTGCCCTGACCGATACGGTCGCCCATGTAGCTGTACCAGGCGCCGGATTTGTCGACGATCTTGTGCAGCACGCCCAGTTCGACGATTTCGCCGTGCCGCGAAATACCCTCACCGTAAAGGATGTCGAATTCGGCCTGGCGGAACGGCGGCGCCATCTTGTTCTTGACCACCTTGACCCGGGTCTCGGCGCCGATCACTTCCTCGCCCTTCTTGATCGATCCGATGCGCCGGATGTCGAGGCGCACCGAGGCGTAGAACTTCAGCGCGTTGCCGCCGGTGGTGGTCTCCGGGCTGCCGAACATCACGCCGATCTTCATACGGATCTGGTTGATGAACACGACCAGCGTGTTCGAGCGCTTGATATTGGCAGTCAGCTTGCGCAACGCCTGCGACATCAGTCGCGCCTGCAGGCCGGGGAGCTGGTCGCCCATCTCGCCTTCGATCTCGGCGCGCGGCGTCAACGCCGCGACGGAGTCGATCACGACGATGTCGACCGAGCCGGAGCGCACCAGCATGTCGGCGATCTCGAGCGCCTGCTCGCCACTGTCGGGCTGCGAGATCAGCAGGTCTTCGATCTGCACGCCCAGTTTGCGCGCGTACTGCGGGTCGAGTGCATGCTCGGCGTCGATGAAGGCCGCCGTGCCGCCCAACTTCTGCATCTCGGCGATCGCCTGCAGCGTAAGGGTCGTCTTGCCGGAGGATTCCGGACCGTAGATCTCGACGACGCGACCGCGCGGCAGGCCACCGATACCCAGCGCGAGATCGAGACCGAGCGAACCGGTCGACACGACCTCGATCTCCTTGTTCACCTCGGCGACGCCGAGCTTCATGATCGAGCCCTTGCCGAACTGCTTCTCGATCTGGGAGAGGGCTGCGACCAATGCCTTCTGCTTGTTGCTGTCCATCTGTTGGTGAACTCCTGAGTCAGGCGGCATTATCGCATCCTCTGTTTGCTGGGTAGGTCGGGAAAAACGGCGTTGCACGATGAAACGCCCATCGCTGCGACGCGGTGAAGTTCGAAATGGATTCGGTCGGACGTCCGGCGTCGCAACGTAGCGTTTCGCACAGAAGCTTCAAACGGCGTTCAGGTCGCGCACGACGCCGATCGCGATCCCTTCGATCGCCAACGGGGTCTTCGCGAGCTCGATCACGATCGGCGAGAAGTCGGGATTCTCGGCGATCAGATAGGCGCGCCCGCCCTTGCGCTTGAGCCGCTTCACCGTCACCTCGTCGTCGACGCGGGCGACGACGATCTGCCCGTCACGGGCCTCGCTCGCACGGTGCACGACCAGCCAGTCGCCATCGAGAATGCCCGCGTCGCGCATGCTCCAGCCGCGCACCTTGAGCAGGTAGTCGGCACGCAACTTGAACAGGTTGGGACTCACCGGGTAGTGGCCCACCACGTGCTCCTGCGCCAGCAGCGGTGCGCCGGCGGCGACTTGCCCGATCAGCGGCAACCCTGCCGGCTCGGTCAGCCGAAGGCCGCGTGCGACGCCCGACAGCGTGATCGCGCCCTTCTTCTCGAGGGCGCGCAGGTGTTCTTCTGCCGACGCAGGCGAGCGGAAACCGAACGCGCGAGCGAGTTCGGCGCGGGTCGGGGGCATGCCCTGCTCTTCACCGAAACTGCGAATGAAGTCGAGGATTTCCTGCTGGCGTGGGGTCAGACCGTCCATACCGTAAATTTATACGGTATCGGGGGTGGAATGCAAGTCTTATCTGCGCCCTAGTGGCTACGAACCTGCGCCGAGAACCAGTCGTGGATGTGCTCGCCCTGCCAGAACACCACATCCTTGTGGCTGCGGAAGTAGTGCAGCATCGCATCGAAGTACTTCACGCGATGCGCGGCGCCCGAGATGTACGGGTGCACGCCGAACGCGAGCACGCGTGGCTGCTTCGCCGATTCACGGTACATCTGGTCGAAGGCATCGCGCGCGCGCTTCGCCATCGCGTCGGACTGATGCAGGCCGGTCAGCATGATCGTGATGTCGTTCAGTTCGACCGAGTAGGGAATCGACAGCAACGGTCGGGTCGCGGTCTTCACCCAGAACGGCTGATCGTCCATCACCCAGTCGCCGAACCAGGTGAATCCGGCCTCGGCGATATAGTCCGGCGTCGCCCAGGTCTGTCCGCGACCGGGCCCGAGCCAGCCGGTCGGCCGCCGTCCGGTGAAGCGTTCGATCACCTCGACGGTATGGCGCATCATCGCGCGCTGGTCGGGAATCGCATGCAGCGGCATCTGCTCGTAGCAGTGCGCCATGAACTCCCACCCCGCATCGAGCGCCGCCTGGGCCACGCGGGGTTTCGTCTCGCACACCTTGGCGTTGATCGACAACGTCGGCTTGATCCGGTGGCGCGCGAGCGACTCGACGAGACGCCAGAAGCCCACGCGCATGCCGTACTCGTGCCAGCCCCAGTTCTGCGTATCGGGGACGCTCGTCTGCCCGCCGGGTGCGTTCGACACCCCGCGCGGCATCGGCCGCGTGATCGACCATTCTTCGATGTTGACGACGGGCCACACGATCATCCGCACCCCGCGCGGCAACTTGAGCTTCGGCCGATCGATGATGGCGGAAAAGTCGAAGCGCTCGGGCAGTTTCAGCGCGCGCGCTTCGTCGTCGGAATCGGTCATGGGCGCGCTTCGTTGATCAGGTCAGGCCAACAGCCGATCGAGCAGGCGGGTCAGCGTGTGCTGCACGGAACTTCGGCGGACCCAGTCGCGATCGCCGGCGAACGACATCGTCTCGGTGAAGTTGCGCCCGTCGACGAACGACCAGCCGAAGCATACCGTGCCGACCGGCTTGTCGGGCGTCCCACCGCCCGGGCCGGCAACGCCGGTCACCGACACGGCGACCTGGGCATGACTGCGCGCGAGCGCACCGCGCGCCATCTGGTCGGCGGTCTGCTCGCTCACCGCACCGAACGTCTCGAGTGTCTCCGCGCGCACACCGAGCATCTCGATCTTCGAGATGTACGTGTAAGTGATGTAGCCGCGCTCGAACCATTCGGAGCTGCCGGGCACCATCGTCATCACGTGTCCCACCCAGCCGCCAGTGCAGGATTCGGCGCTCGCCATCATCAGGCCGCGGGCGGACAACGCACGCCCCACGTTGTCGGCAAGTTGATAGAGGACTTCGTCGTCGGCCGTCATGGCGCGACGATAGCGGGGATGGCGAACACAAGCAACGTGGCGAGCGCCGCGAGCAGATCGTCGAACATCACGCCGAAGCCACCCTTCAGATGCCGGTCGCACCAGCCGATCGGAAACGGCTTGACGATGTCGAACAGGCGGAATAGCACGAACGCTGCCATCCACGCCCACCACACGGCCGGCACCGCCCAGAGCACGAGCAGGAACGCGACGACCTCGTCGATGACGATGCCGCCGTGATCGTTGACACCGAGCGCGCGGTTCGCCGCGCCGCACGCCCACACGCCGAGCGCGAACAGCAGCGCGATCCCCAGCAGATGCACGAGCGGTGGCAACCCGAGGGCG
>JACMMK010000333.1 GCA_014379045.1 Burkholderiales bacterium | reverse complement strand
GCGTTCAACCGCTTCCGCGCCGATCAGGCGGTGTTGGGCGGCACGCGCGGGGGCATCAGCTTCGCCGCCACCACCGATTTCAGCGACCGCAATCAGTGCTCGTCGAGCCTGTCCGCGCTCACGCCGTCGACCGTGTTCGCGCCGACGAACGCTGCGCGCAACGATGGGTACTTCGCCAATCAGCAATGGGCGCGCTACGAGCGCTGGCTCGCGCTCGATAACGTCAACCTGTCGAGCTACCCGGGCGACAGCACCAATACCGGCGGTTACGCGCGCGGCTACCTCAATTCGAGCATCGCGCCACCCAACACCGCCATGCGCGACAACGTCGGCGGCGGGCCGACCGGGAGCTCCGGCCAGCCGGTCAGGGTACGCAACGTCGGCAGCAGCGCGGCGGGCTGGACCGATGTCAAGGCCGATGCCGGCGGCTACGAATTCCTGTCGCTCGCTTCGGCGACCCCGACTGCGCGCCTCACCTCGTTGCGCGGTCTGTACGGTTATTCGCTGATCGCCTCGAACGAAGTCTTCAGCGCCTGGAAGGGCAACCGCGACGCCTCACCGGCGTTCGGGACGGGCACCGGCACGCCGGCCTACTACGACACCACGCCCGCCGCGTGCGACCCGTCGACCGGCCCGGCCTCGCCCACCTGTATCAACATTCCTACGGGTGGCACCGCGTGTACGAACCAGAGCGCGACCTGGACGCGCAGCTGCACGTTCAGCAGCGCTGGCATGTTGAGCGAGATCGACGCGACGGGCTCGACCCGTTGGCGCGGCGGTTCGTGCACCAACGGCGCCCTCGGTTCGTGCAGCGACCCGTTCGGTGTGGGGTGTCCGGCCGCGCCTGGCAACTGCGCAATGCAGACCGGCAACACATTCAATCGTCTGGCGCGTAACAGCTGCGCCTGGTCGGGCCGCCAGTCGGTCGCCGTCGCCGCCTGTTCATGGACCGGACGCCAGGGCGTCTGGGTCGAAGGGCAGGGCTGGTATCACTACGGGGGCAGCTGTCAGGAGAACGGTTCGACCGCGAGCTGTACCGCCGGCGGGAGCACGCGTACGGTCAACGGCGTGTCGCAGAGCAACGTCACCGGCCCGCGCCCCAATCCGTTCAACGCGTCATATGCGACAACCGACGGTTGCAACAACGCGGTCGCGGTCGGCACGTACTGGCACGGCGGCTCCTGCCAGGGAAACCTGGTCACCGTGCCGTTCGCGGTCAGCACCGGGGATAACCGCGGCACCACCGGCCCTGCAGCGGGCAACTGTTCGATCGCCGCCACCGGCTCGATGTCGATCCGCGGCACGTCGTTCACCAACGTCGTCGCCGGCAGCAGCACCAATGGCTGCAACAACCAGGGCCCGACGAACCAGACCTGCGGCACGCGTTACGGGCTGCCGTGTCCGAACACCAACACCGCCGCATCGTGTCCGGCGGTTACCAGCACGAACACCGTCTGTACCGGCGGCACTGCCGCGACCAATCGCTTCTACTCGGTCTACAACCGCCAGGATCGGCAGGACAACCTGATCCACGATTGCAAGGCCGACGAGCCCACTGCGAATACCGGTGGGGGATACATGCGCGCGGCGGTACGCACGTGGGACACGAGCTGGAACGCCGGCGTGAACCCGGCGAGCACCACCGACTCGTATTCGACCACCGCGGCGGCAGCGATCGCCGCCGACACGACGAAGAACATCGACGTCTACTCGGTCAACTATCTCAACTGGAAGTACGGTCCGAAGGGTCCGAACGGCCATCCGATCGGACGCAAAACCCGACTCCAGATCGCCAAGGACGCGCTGACCGACCTGGTCGCCACGACCGACGGCGTGCGCTTCGGCCTGATGGTGTTCAACCGCACCAGCAGCACGCTGACCAACGATGGTGCAAACGTCGCGTACGCGGTGCGCCGTATGGGCTCGAACGCTACCGACCCCGATATCGCGAACCGCTCGTCACTCAACAATGCGATCCTGTCGACGACCGCAGCGGCACGCACGCCGCTGACCGAATCGCTGTACGAGGCCTATCTTTACTATGCGGGGCGCACGCCGCAGTGGGGAACCAGCAGCGCTGCAGCGTTGGTCGGCGGCACCGTGACCGACGGGCGCGACACTTCCGCCGTCTGCTCTGCAGTGGCACCGGGGTGCGCGGCGATCGGCGTCTATCGCTCGCCGATGCTGAACAATCCCACGACGGCAAACCCTGCGGGCTGCCAGAAGAACTTCGTGATCCTGATCACCGACGGCGGTCCTGAAGACGACGCCGGGGCGAACACGCTCGCGGGTGGCCGCGGTGTGCGCAATCTGACCTGGCTCGGTACACCCGGTGGCGTGGTATCCCCGCGCACGACGCCCGATCAGACCAACGCCGACACCACGACCGATCAGTTCGAAGCGACCGCCCCGACGCCGTACGGGCCGACCGATCTCGCCGGTACCGGCGTGGACGGCGGCTATGTGTGGCTCGACGAACTCGCCTACTTCATGTCGCGCGCCGACGTCAGCCCGGGGGCACAGAACTTCGCGGGCGAGACCAGCACCGACGCCCTGCAGGGACGCCAGTCGGCGATCACCTACACCATCGGCTTCGCCGGTGCCAACTCGCCGGTGCTGCAGAATGCAGCGCAGCGCTCTGGCGGTCAGTTCTATCTCGCCGAGGACAGCGATCAGTTGAGGGCGGCGTTGCTCAATGCCCTGATCTCGATCCGCGACTGGAACCCGACGGTGTCCGCGCCGACGGTACCGATCTCGGCGTTGAGCCGCACCCAGAACTCGACCGAGGTCTATCTTGCGTTCTTCCGTCCGTCGACGACGCAGACCTGGGGCGGCACGGTGAAGAAGTTCCAGCTCGGCGATCCGCTGGCAGAACCCGGCGTGTGCGGTGTCGGCATCACCGACCTGTGCCTGATCGGTCAGACCGTGCTCGCCGCGCCCAACAACAAGAACATCGAGAAGGTCGAGTTCGACGCCATCACCGGTCTCGAGACGGTCGTGGTCAACCCCGATGCGGCGAGTCTGTGGGGACCGTCGACGCTGCGCGATGCGGGCACGCCCGATGAAGGGGGTACCGGCTACCAGCTGCGCAACACCGCCGGCTACAACCCGTCGAACCGACGCGTCTATACACGGCTCGCAACCAACACCAACGCGGATCTGACCCATTCATCCAATCTGGTGAACGAAGGCAACACCGCACTCACCAAGACCCTGCTCGGCAACCCGGCAATGAGCGACGCGCAGCGGTCGACGCTGCTCAACTGGTCGCGTGGCGGCAACACCGGCGATCCGGCTTGTACGGATGCGAGCAGTGCCACGGCGTGCACGGCCTGGCGCGCCTGGGCGCATGCCGACGTCCAGCACTCGCGCCCCGCGCTGGTCACCTACAACCCGAGCACCCTGCCCCCCGCGCAGTTCCTGTTCTACGCCTCGTCCGAAGGCAAGCTGCATGCCGTCGACAGCAATACCGGCGCGGAGAAATGGGTGTTCGTGGTCGAGGAGGCGCTGCCACAACTCGCCGCCCTGATGGCGAACAACGCGGGTGAACAGATCTATGTCGCCGATGCTTCACCGGTGGTACAGATCAATGACGCCAACCAGAACGGCATCGTCGACGGCACCGACTCGGTGTGGATCTTCTTCGGCCTGCGCCGCGGCGGACGTGCGTACTACGCGCTCGATATCACCAACGTCGACGCGCCGCGCTTCCTGTGGAAGGTCACGCCGACGCAGATCTGCGGCGCGGCGTCGTGCAGCGCATCGACCGCGTATGCCGAACTCGGGCAGTCGTGGTCGACGCCCACCTTGGGCTATGTGCGCGCGGTCGCGGATCCGGTGCTGATCTTCGGCGCGGGCTACGATACCAACCAGGACAATCGCCCGGTGGCCGCGGCGGACACGATGGGCCGTGGCGTGTTCGTCACCAACGCGCGCACCGGTGAACTCGAGATGGCGTTCACCAGTGCGCATCCCAGACTGGTCGGCGGCACGCTCGACTTCAGCATCCCCTCCGACCCCACGGCGATCGACACCGATCTCGAGGGCAACAACTATCTCGACCGCATCTACGTCGGCGACACCGGCGGGCGTGTCTGGCGCTTCGATATCGGGCATGTGGACAAGGCACAGTGGGGAGGCCGTCTGCTCGCCAACCTGTCGGTCGCCACGCCCACCGATCGCCGGATCTTCTTCGCCCCGTCCGCGGTCAAGCAGTTGCGCCGGGGCGTGCGCTACGATGCCGTGATCGTAGGCACGGGAAACCGCGAAGATCCGCTGAAGAGCACGTCGAGCGACATCATCGCGATGATCAAGGATCCGGATCCGGGCCTCTACATGAACAGCACGGTGGTCGCCTCGCTCGCCGGCGGAGACTTCCTCGACCTGGGCACGACGGCCGCCGGGGCCACCGAAACCGCGCTGATCGACAGCTCGGCGGTGAAAGGATGGTTCAGGGCGCTGGATACCGCCGAGAAGGTGATCAACGCACCGACCGTGTTCTTCGAGCGGATCCGCTTCGGCAGCTACACGCCGATCGCGCAGTCCAATGCGTGCGTGCCGCCCGGACAGGGACGGATCAACGAACTCGATCTGCTCGGCGGCTACACGATTCCGGTGACCAGCGGCACCGCGCGCTACTTCCCCGGCTTCGTCACCCGCAGCTACAGCTCGACCGGGCAGTTGCTGGTGCTGCCTGGGATATCAGCCGCCGGGCGGCGCGTGTTCTTCGTGTCGGTCGCCGACTCGCGACTGTTCGGACGGCAGCAGGCGACGTTGGGTGGCGGCACGCGGGTGTACTGGTACACGGAGCCGTTGCAGTAGAGAGCGCGCGACGGCGTCGCGCTCTCCCCTCTACATCGCGGCAACCCGCGCGACCCCTGTCGACACGGCTTCGACGGGGGTCGTTGCACTCGTGCACGCGCGGCCGTTCCCCCGCGCTCGCGCAATGAAGGCGGTGCTACCCCCGCGCGGCGCGTACCGCGTCCGCGGCCGCGATCAGATTCTTCGGCAGCGCGAAGGTCACGTTCTCCGCGATGCCCGCCTGCTCGCGCACCTGCGTCGCACCCAGGGCGCGCAAGCGTTCGACCACCTCGCGTACCAGCACCTCGGGCGCCGACGCCCCGGCAGTGACGCCGACCCGCTCGCACCCGGTCAGCCATTCGGCGCGCACTTCGGTCGCGCGGTCGACGAGGTAGGCAGGAATGCCGGCATTCGCCGCGACCTCGCGCAGGCGGTTCGAGTTGGAGCTGTTCGGTGAGCCGACGACGATCATCACATCGCATTCGGCGGAGAGCTTCTTGACCGCGTCCTGGCGATTCTGCGTCGCATAACAGATGTCGTCCTTCTTCGGCCCGACGATCTTCGGAAAGCGTTGCGCGAGCGCGTCGGTGATCGCGCGCGCGTCGTCGACCGACAGCGTCGTCTGCGTCACGTAGGCCAGGTTCTCGGCATCGACGACGGCGAGTCGGGCCACATCGTCGACCGACTCGACCAGATACATGCCGCCGTCGGCCTGCCCCATCGTGCCCTCGACTTCGGGATGCCCGCGATGCCCGATCATCACGATCTCGCGCCCCTGCGCGCGCATCTTCGCCACCTCGACATGCACCTTGGTCACCAGCGGACAGGTCGCGTCGAACACGTTGAGCCCGCGCCCCTGCGCCTCGCGCCGTACCTCGGCGGAAACCCCGTGGGCACTGAACACCACGGTGCTGCCGGTGGGCACCGCGTCGAGGGTTTCGACGAACACCGCGCCTTTCGCGCGCAGATCGTCGACCACGTACTTGTTGTGCACGACTTCGTGGCGCACGTAGACCGGTGCGCCGTGCGCCACCAGGGCCTGTTCCACGATCTCGATCGCGCGGTCGACGCCTGCGCAGAAGCCGCGCGGGTTGGCGAGCACTATCATCTGGGTCATGGCACATTCCTCACGGCTGGCATCATAACTTCGAACTCCCGGTAGTCGAAGCGCTCGAGGCGCCGCCCCCGGCGGCGGCCGCAGCGTCGCCGCGAAAGGCGTCCCAGATCAACGCCGCCGCGCCGCAGGTGATCGCGGAATCGGCGACGTTGAACGCGGGCCAGTGATATCCGAACAGATGCAGGTCGACGAAATCGATCACCGAACCGAGCCACAGCCGATCGATCAGGTTGCCGATCGCGCCGCCGAGAATCAGCGTCAGCGCCACGCAGAACAGCGTGCGTTCGGGATAACGCCGCAACATCCAGACGATCCACATTGATGCGACCAACGCCACGCCGATGAAGAACTCGCGCTGCCAGCCCGACGCACCGGCGAGGAAACTGAACGCCGCGCCCGGGTTGTAGACGAGCACGAGGTTGAAGAACGGCGCCACCGATATCACCTGCCCGGGCTGCACGGTCTGCAACACGATCACCTTGACGATCTGGTCGATCACCACCAGCGCGAACGCGCTACCCAGCCAGTCGCGCAGCATCCACTCGCGCAGGCGCCGCTGACCGCCAGCGCGCTCTGCGGGCGCGTGCGGACGAATCGTCGAATGCTCAGGCATGCTCACGCGTCTCGCCGCTTCCGGTCAGATTGCCCACACAGCGTGCGCAGATGTCCGGATGTTCGGCGTGGCTGCCGATGTCGGTGCGGTAGTGCCAGCATCGGGCGCATTTCACGCCCTCGCTGGGCAGCGCCACGATGCGCAGGCCCTCGCCTTCTTCGGCACGCACGACGCGCGCGCCCGAAGTGATGAACACGAAGCGAAGCTCGTCGGCGAGTGCCGCAAGCGCGGTGTGTTGTGCCGCTGGCGCGTGCACCTCGACCTCGGCGGCCAAGCCCGAGCCGATGCGGCCTGCGCTGCGCAAGGCTTCGAGCTCCTTCAATACAGCGGCGCGCACCTCGCGCACCGTTTCCCAGCGGGCGATCAACGTCGGATCGGGCGGTGCCGGCCTTTGCACGGCGCCCGGGGCCGCGTCGGTCGGCCCCTGGGTCCAGGTCGTCGTGAACACGCTCGCCTGCGCGTCTCGCATCAAAACGGCCCAGGCCTCCTCGGCGGTGAACGTGAGTACCGGCGCAAACAGCCTGATCAGCATCGCGGCGATATCGTGCAACGTGCTCTGCGCCGAGCGCCGTGCATGGCTGTGGGGTGCAGTCGTATACAGCCGGTCTTTCAGGATGTCGAGATAGAACGCGCCCAGGTCGTCCGAACAGAAGTGAAGCAACCGCTGCATCGCGAGATGGAACTCGTAGCGCGCATAGTCGTCGGTCACACTGACGCGAAGCCGCTCGGTGAGCGCGGCCGCATAGCGATCGATCTCGACCCGCGCGTCGGGTGGCACGCGGTGTTCGCGCGGATCGAAATCATCCACGTTGGCGAGCAGGAAGCGCAGCGTATTGCGCACGCGCCGGTACGATTCGACGACGCGCTTCAGGATCTCCTGCGAGATCGACAGTTCGCCGGAGTAGTCGGTTGCCGCGATCCACAGCCGCAGCACGTCCGCACCGAGCGAATCGACCACCTGCTGCGGCGCGACCACGTTGCCGCGCGACTTGCTCATCTTCCGGCCCTCGCCGTCGACGACGAATCCGTGCGTCAGCAGCGCCTTGTACGGCGGCACGCCGTTCATCATGCACGAGACCAGCAGTGACGAATGGAACCAGCCGCGATGCTGGTCGGAGCCTTCGAGATACAGATCGGCGGGAAACGACGTGTCGGCTTCATGCGAGCCGACCGGTGCACGGCCCTGCGCACTGGAATGCGTGCGCGGACCGCCGATGACCGTCTGATGCGTGGTCCCGGAATCGAACCAGACATCGAGCGTGTCCTTGATCTTCTGGTAGTGCGCCGCGTCGGCGCCGAGCAACTTGGCCGGATCGAGCCGCTGCCACGCCTCGATGCCGTCGTCTGCGACTGCACACGCGACCTGTTCGACGAGTTCGAGCGTACGCGGATGCAGCGCACCGGTCTCGCGATGCACGAAGAACGGCATCGGTGTACCCCATTGTCGCTGACGC
>JACMMK010000332.1 GCA_014379045.1 Burkholderiales bacterium | reverse complement strand
TCCTGCAGCACCGAACGCGCTTCGAGCGCGGCCAGCGCCTGTACCAGCGGGTCGTCCAGATCACGCTCGCGCGGGACGCCGTACGCGGCGAAATCGCGGACGGGCGCCACGTCGTCCTGCATGATCACCCGCGCGGGGATGCCGACGGCGGTCGCCTCTGCCGGCACTTCGTGCACGACCACCGCGTTGGATCCGATCTTCGCCCGGTCCCCGATCACGATCGGACCGAGGATCTTCGCGCCCGCGCCGACGATGACCCCCGAACCGAGGGTCGGGTGACGCTTCCCCTTTTCCCAGGATGTGCCCCCGAGCGTCACCCCGTGATACAGCGTGCAGCCATCGCCGATCTCGGCAGTCTCTCCAATCACCACGCCCATGCCGTGATCGATGAAGAAGCGACGTCCGATCGTCGCTGCGGGATGTATCTCGATGCCGGTAACCGCGCGCGACATGTACGACAGGAAGCGCGCCAGCCAGCGCAGTCGCCAACGCCACAGGCGATGCGCAGCACGATGTAGCAGCAGCGCGTGGAGCCCGGGATAACAGGTCAGCACCTCCCAGGTCGTGCGCGCCGCAGGGTCGCGTTCGAAGATGACGGCGATGTCGTCACGCAGCGTAGTGAACATCGGCAGGCGGCGGTTCCCAGCGGGTCGAAACGCGCAAGGGTAGCGAGCCACGCTCCGTAAGGCAACGCGCGCTGGGGCCGCGCGGCGGGAATCGCCAAGGAGGTCGGGCGCAGCTTTGCCGGGCTGGCGCACGCGTCGCAGCGCGCTTGCCGCACCCGGGTTTTCACACGGCGTTCCGGTTTCGACCCGCGCTTGACGCGCCCGGCACACAATGCCTATCGTCACGTATTGTTCCGGCACGGAGCCACGATGTCCGCCGTTCTCGATCGTCAGGCCGGTTCCCGGCTCGCCACCGCGATGCGCGCGCATGTCGGGCGCTTCGCTGAGAAGATTCCGGATTGGGACGCTTTTCCGGCGAGCCGGGGCTTCCCCGAGCTCGAGCGCGCGCAGTTGCGCTTCATCGGCGCGGGCGGGTCGCCGAAGGTCGGCGATCCGAACACGCTACCTGCCGATCACTTCACGCTCAGCATGGTGCACCAGCCGGTCGGCAAGTACGCGGTGCTGCATGCGCACGAGGTCGAGGAAGCGTTCCTGGTGCTGGCCGGCGTCCTGACCGTGACCTGGGAGTACGACGGCGATATCATCGCGGCGCGCCTGGGACCGAAAGACATGGTGCTGCACGCGACCGACCGTCCGCACGGCTTCCGCAACGCGGGCGTCGACCCGGTGCTGGTGTCGATCATGGTCGGCAAGGCGAAGCCTGAGACACCGCGCTATCTGTTCCATCCGAAGACGCACGATGCCGCGCTTTCCGCGATGTTCGGTGCGCCGCCCGAGAAGACGTTCGCGCTCGACCCAGCAAGCAGCGACCCCCGGCATCGCGAACTCGCGCGCCACATCGTCCGCTACAGTCAGCAGCGCCCGCACTGGGACCACGCCGGGTTCGCGCGCCTGGTCTACATCGGCGACGGCGGCGCGCCCGCCGGCACCTACCGCAAGGATCTGCTCCGGTTGCCGCAGCAGCGCGGGGTGCGCGCCTATCAACGCGACGTCGAAGACGCGTATCTCGTCCTCGAAGGGTGTCTGACCGTCGGCTGGGAAGACGAACACGGCGTGGTCGAGCAGCAGCGTCTCGGGCCGCGCGATGTGATGCTCAATCCGGCCGGTCGTCGCCACTGGTTTCGCAACGACGGTTTCGGCGATGCCGAGTTCATGATGGTCGTCGGGTCGCCTGAGCCCGAGACCGTGCAGTTCATCGCGGCGTGAGACGTTGCCCGGCGCTTCGCGCGTGTGCATGGTCGCGCGTGCGCGCCGCGCTCGGCTGCCTGCTGGCAGGTGCTGTCGGCGCTGCGCCGTCGCTCGCGCAGACACCCTACCCC
>JACMMK010000331.1 GCA_014379045.1 Burkholderiales bacterium | reverse complement strand
GGGCATTCCGGCCTTCCTGCGCACGCATCCGGCGACCGACGACCGGCTGGCGCGTCTCGAGCGCATCGCGCGCGAGCGTGGCTGGCCTGCCGAGGGGGCGCTCACGCCACTGCCCGCGTCGCTCGAGGCGATCCGGCGCGAACGTCGTGACGATGATCGACGTAGCCGAGTCGGGCTCACGCATCGTCCCGGTGATCCGCAGATCCGCGACGCCGTGGGGGACGACGCGAAGCGCGCGCGTGGCGGGCCCCGTTAGCGGCCTTCAGCCGCGTCCGCTAGTGGCGCAAGTATTGCTACGGTATCCTCCTTCGATCGTAGCGAGGAACTCTCGATGAAGCCGTTCAAACATCCGCGCGCACGTGGTCTGCGCGCGCTCGTCGCTGTCGTGCTGAGCGCCGGTGCAGGCGTCTGTGCCGCACAGGTCTGGCCCGCGAAACCGGTGCGCATGATCGTGCCGCTCGCGCCGGGCGGATCGACCGATGTGATCACACGCCTGTTCGGCGCCAAGCTCGGTGAACTCTGGGGGCAACCCGTCGTCGTCGAGAACCGGCCCGGCGGCTCGACCATGATCGGCGCCGAGGCGGTGGCGCGCTCGGCGCCCGACGGCTACACGATGCTGATGGCGACCTCGGCGTTCCCGGTCAACTTCACGCTGTATCAGCGCGTGCCCTACAAGCTCGGCGATTTCGCCGCGGTGTCCAATATCGCCGAGTCGCCGAACGTGCTGGCACTGCATCCGAGTGTTCCCGCCACCAGCGTGAAGGAACTGATCGCGCTGCTGCGAACGCGACCGGGCCAGATCAACTACGGGTCGGGCGGGGTCGGCGGATCGACCCACCTCGCGGCCGAGCTGTTCAAGCTGCTGGCCAAGGTGGATGTCGTGCATATTCCCTACAAGGGCGGCGGGCCGGCGGTCGCCGATCTAGTCGGGGGACAGATCTCGATGATCTTCGGCAACCTGCCGGCCGTGTTGCCGTTCGTCAAGTCGGGCAAGGTGCGCGTGATCGCGATCGCGAGCGGGAAGCGCTCGCCGACGTTGCCCGACCTGCCGACGATGAGCGAGGCAGGGGTTCCCGGCTTCGAGGCGTCCACCTGGGCAGGCTTTCTCGTACCGGCCGCGACCCCGCCGGCGACGATCACCAAGCTCCACGCCGACGTGTTGAAGGCGTTCGCGCTGCCCGATACGCGTGAGCGGATGGCCGCGAACGGCTTCGATCCGATCGGCAACTCGCCGAAGGAATTCGCTGCCTACATCGACGCGGAAGTGGCGCGCTGGGCGAAGGTGATCACCGCTGCCGGCATCAAGCCCGAATGATGCGCGACGACACCCAGGACGACACCCTCCAGGCCTTGCGCGCGTCGATCGCCGGTGCCCGCGCCGATCTGGTCGAGCTGTGCCTGCAGCTCGGCAACCTGCCGAGTCCGCATGCGCAGGAGCGCGCCGCCGCGCAGTTCGTCCTCGACTGGCTCACGGCGAGCGGCATCGAAGGCTGGCTGCAACCGATCACCGAGCGCAGCGCAAACGTCGTCGGGCACCTCCCGGGGACGGGCGCAGGCGCGGGCGCGAGTCTGATCCTCAATGCCCATCTCGATACCGGGCCCGCGCTCGCGCCGGATGCGCCCGACGCCGAGCGCCGCATCGAAGGCGCCTGGGTCGACGGCGAGCTGATCATCGGCAAGGGAGTGATCAACGACAAGGGCCAGCTGTGCGCATTCATGATCGCCGTGCGCGCGATCCATCGACTCGGCATCCGCCTGCACGGTGACCTGTACCTGACCGGCGTCGCGTTCGAGACCGGCAAGCCGTCGGTCGACGCGCATCAGGGCATCGACTTTCCCGGCGAAGGCTTCGGCGCGAAGTGGCTGATCGATCGCGGCGTCACCGCGGATTTCGCGCTGGTCGGCGAGACCTCGGGTTTCGGCATCGTCACCGCCGAATGCGGCGAAGCGTCGATCAAGGTGCATGTGCCCGGCAAGCGCGTCTACACCCCGCGCGTCGAACGCAGCGCCGAGCTCGGCCCGACGTCGAACGCCTTCGTCAAGGCGGCGCATCTGGTCGTCGCGATCGAGCGCTGGGCAGTCGAGTACACCGCGCGCGAGACCCGGCCGTTCCCCGGCGGGCGCTTCGTCCCCAAGGCGCAGGTCGTGAACGTCAAGGGTTCGGAGGCGAGCGGCTGGTGCGATATCCATGTCGATGTGCGCATCGTGCCGGGCAAGAATCCGGAGCACATCCGGCGCGAGATCGCCGAGGTCTCGCGTGCACTCGGGGTCGAGGCGAAGGTCTCGGTCTACCAGTATTCGCGCGGACATATCGCGCAGGACGCCGAGCCGCTGATCGCCGCGCTGAAGGCTGCGCACCGGGCCCTGTTCGACGCCGAACCGCCGGCGCCGCCGGCTGCCGAGACGAGCATGTGGCGCGATGTCAATGTGTTCAACGAGGTCGGCATCCCGGCCGTCTGCTACGGCCCGCCGCGCCAGCCCGAGCCGTTCAGCGGGGCGCGCGATCGCGCGATGAAGATCGACGACCTGCTGGCGGCGACGCAGGTGTACGCGGCGACGATCCTCAACCTGTGCGGAGTCGATCGGCACTGAGCGATCGGCAGCGTGTCGGGCACGTTCGCGACACCACGCCGGGCCCCCCGTTCGTGCCCTGCGTCGTTACGCGCGCAGGGCCCTGTTCTCCCCCGCGCGCAGTGCCGCGGCGTGGCATCATCATCGATGCGGATCGCGCGTCTCGGCCATTGCGGTCGGAGGCTGGCGGTCTGCGCCGGAGCGGGCGTTCCGCAGCGCGGGAGGGTCGACATGGGTGCAGAAGGCGAGATTGAACGTGTTCGCTGGACCGTCAACGACTATCACCGGATGGGTGATGTCGGTCTGCTGGCAGAGAACGAACGCACCGAACTGATCGACGGAGAGATAGTCCGGATGCCCCCGATCGGCCTGCCGCACGCGGCGATCGTCAATCGCTTGAACAAGTTGTTGACGATGCTCATGGGTGAGCAGGGGCTGGTGTCATGCGCGAATCCGGTCGTGCTCTACCCGGACTCCGAGCCACAGCCTGATCTGATGGTGCTCGCCCCGCATGCCGACGACTACTACACGCGGCCGCCGCAATCGAACGACGTGCTGTTGTTGATAGAAGTCAGCGACAGCACGCTGCGCTTCGATCTCGGCGTCAAGGCGCCGCTGTACGCGCGTCACGGGGTCGCCGAAGTGTGGGTGGTCGACGTCGCTCACCGGCGCGTGATTGCGTTCGATCGACCCGATGAATCGGGCTATCGGCGTCGCGTCGAATTCGGTGTCGCCGATACGCTCTCCCCGAAGCGGTTGCCGGGCCTACTCGTTCCCCTGGCAGGGATACTCAGGCAGTCCTGAGCGCCAACGGCTGCGCCAGACGCAGCCGCTAAGCCAAAGACCGCGCGGCGAGGATTACGCCGGTCACCACGCCGGTTGCCTATGCACGCTTGCGCGTAGGTCGTGTCCCGATCTTCACCGACAACTTCACTTCCTTGCGCTCGCGCAGCAGCGTCACCGCCGCGATGCTGCCGGGCTTGAGTGCGGCGATGCTGTTCAGCAACGCGCTCGAGTTGGCGATCGGCTTGCCCTCGATCGCGATCAGTACGTCGCCGGGACGCACGCCGCCGTCTTCCGCCGGCCCCCCGCGCACCAGCGCGGAGACCAGGGCACCGCTGGTGCCGCTCAGGCCGAACGATTCGACGAGCTTGGCGTTCAGATCCTGCGTCTCGACCCCGAGCCAGCCGCGCGTGACCGTGCCCGACCCGATCAGCTGATCCATCACTTCCCGTACGGTCTCGGACGGAATCGCGAAGCCGATGCCCTGCGAGCCGCCGCTGCGCGAGAAGATCAACGTGTTGATGCCGATCAGGTTGCCTTGAGTGTCGATCAGTGCGCCGCCCGAATTGCCCGGGTTGATCGCCGCATCGGTCTGCACGAAGTTCTCGAACGCGCTGACGCCGAGCTGGTTGCGACCCAGCGCGCTGACGATGCCCATCGTCACCGTCTGGCCGACGCCGAAGGGGTTACCGATCGCCAGAACGACGTCGCCGACGCGCATCCGGGCGGTACTGCCGAGCGTGATCGCCGGCAGGTCAGGCAGTTCCACGCGAATCACCGCCAGATCGGTGTCCGGATCGGCGCCGACGACGGTCGCCTGCGCGCGTCGACCGTCGGCGAGCGCCACCTCGATCTGCGACGCCGCCTCGACCACGTGCGCATTGGTGACGATGTAGCCCTGGGCGTTGACGATCACTCCCGAGCCGAGGCTCTGCGGCCGCTGCTGACCTTGCCCCGGGCCGGGATTGCGCCCGGGCGCCTGCCCCTGTCCTTCACCGCGCCCGCCCGGCATCCGGTCGCCGAAGAAGAACTGGAAGAAAGGGTCTTCGACGATGGGGTTGCGCTCGCGCCGGGACGGCGCCGTCGTCGTGTAGATATTGACGACCGACGGCATCGACCGGCCTGCCGCCTCGGCATACGAACCGGTTGCCGGCAGCAGAGG
>JACMMK010000330.1 GCA_014379045.1 Burkholderiales bacterium | reverse complement strand
TGGCCGGTACCGCGCCGACCGCCGGGCGTGCGCCGATCACAAGCTCGGTCGATGCGGTGCGCGAAGGCTACCTCGCGCCCGACGATGATCGATGGGAACAATTCTTTCGGTTCGGCGACGATCGCAAACGCGCCGAGTTCGCGCGCACCGCCTGGAGTCGGCCGGAATTCGGTTCGTTCCGTCGTTTCAGCGTGTACACGGTGCTGAGTCACGTCGAGTACCGCGCCGACGCGCGGCAGATCTGCGCGTGGTTCTACGACGCGCGCTTTGCGTTGCCGAACGTGGCACCCTCGTTTCGATTCGGCTCGTGCCAGCACATGGACGACAAGCACTGGTCGGTGCAGCGCGCGCCGGGCCCGTTCCCGCTGCTCTGAGCGGCGTCCCGCCCCAGGTTCAGTCGGGGCGAAACGCTGCCAGGTCGAGCCGACCGTCGAACAGTTCGCGTGACGCTCGGAGCAGCCGCTCCGAGCGGGTCGAATCCCATTGCCCGTACGCGACGTTGGCGTGGAACTTCGCTTCGAGCTCCGCGCGCGACAGCGGCGCGTGCACGCCACCTCGGATGTAGGGTTGGCGTTCCTCGATCACGCGCCCGTCGGCAAGCGTCATGCGTACATGGCCCGTGTAAGCACGCGGGTAGGGATTGTGCAGATCGACGACGTAGCGCACCTTCGAGGCGAGCGCGAGGATCCGCTCATCACGGACGGTCGACGGTGTGAACGCGTTCAACCCTGCCTCGCCGGTGATGAAGCCGACGGCGATATTGAAAGGTGTGCTGAATTTCGCGCCGTACTCGGTGGCCGGACGGTGTTTCGACGCGAGCGGCTCCCAGAGTCGGTGCACATAGCCTTCGGCGGTTTCGCACAACACGTCGACCACATCCTCGGCGCGGAAGTCCTCTGTCTGCGCACGCGCTGCGAGTCGCAGCGCGCAATCGATGTACGGTTGATTCATCGTGCCGGTCGCGTACGGCTTGAAGGTGATCGACAGCAGTGTCCATTCGCTGCCGAAGCCGTCGAGCAGCCCGTCGTAGTCGCCCGCCGCGCTGTGGGCGAAGCCGTTGTATACCCCGTGCGTGCCTTCGAACACGGTGCGCGGGCCGAGAAACCCCTGCTGTCCGATGCGCGCCGCGCGCACGCCGCACTGCGCAGCCCAGCCCACGTGCAGGCGTTTGGTCCACGAACCTTCGGCGAGGTATTCGATGATGCCGCTGGCCAGGCTGCCGGCGACGCCGAGTGCGTCGACCGCCTGACGGCGATCGAGGCCGAGGGCGACCGAGACCGCCAGCGTCGAGGCCATCGTGCCGAGAATCGCGGTCGGATGGAAGCCGGCCTTGTGAATCGCCTTGGGCACGACGCGGCTCATCCGGCACAACGCCTCGGTCCCGACGACGACGCCCGCGAGCGCCGCGGCTCCGTCGCGGCCGAACCGTTCGCAGGCAGCGAGCACGGCGGGCACGATCACCGCTGCGCTGTGCACCGGGCCGCCCTCGTAGGTGTCGTCGAAATCCTCGCCGTGCGCGGCGGTGCCGTTGATCAGCGCCGCGTCTTCGGCACTGAAACGCCCGGGATGACCGATCGCGGTGGCGCTTGCGCCCCGATCGACGGACGCGACGAGTGCCTGCACATAGTCGGTATTGCGCGCCGCTACACATAGACCGGCGACGTCGAGCAGCAGCAACTCGGCCTGGGCGCGCACCGGGGCGGGCAGCCGGCCCGGATCGATTGCGAAGGCGAGGTCGACCAGACGTTCGGCGACAGACACTGCGGGCAGATCGGACATGGTCTACCTGGGCTGGGCGGTGGAGGTGAGGTAGCTTGGCCGCGCGCCGAACGCGCCGGGGGGGCCGGCGGCTTCGCTCATCGTCCTCATCGCACCACCTTCACGCCGGCGTCCTTGAGGATGTCGCGCATCTGCACGGCGAAGTCGTCGAAGAAGCGCGCGAGTGCGGCGCTGCCCAGATAGCCGTCCTCGAAGGTGTTGTCCGCCAGATACTTCTTCCACGTCGCAGTCTGGTTGAGGCGTGTGAAGAGGTCTTCCCAGAACACGACGTTCTCGGCCGGGATTCCGGGGGGCGCGACGACGCCGCGAACCTGCGGCACGATGGGCACGTCGAAACCCGCTTCCTTCAACGTCGGCACGTTCGGATACCCGGCGAGCCGGCGTTCGCTCACCTGCGCCAGCACGCGCATCGACCCGGCACGGATGTGCTCACCGGCCTCCTGCGCCTCGATCACCATCAGGTTGACATGACCGCCGAGCAGCGCCGTGATGCGTTCACCGCCGCCGGGAAAGGAAATGAATGACCATTGTGCGCCGGACGACTTCATCAGGATCTGGCGCACGACGTTGTCGCGACTGGTGATCGACCCGCCCGACTGGCTCAGCTTTCCAGGCGCCTTCAATGCTGCATCGGTGAACTCGCGCAGCGTCTTGAACGGGGCATCGGCCTTGACCACGATCAACGCGGGCTCGGTCACGAGCCGAGCGATTGCTGTCAGATCGCGCACCGACACCTTGGCTTCGGCACTGATGATCGGGTTGCTGACCCAGTTGCCGGTGAACAACCCGAGCGTGTGGGGGTCGCCTTTCTTCTCGGCGAGATACGCCGCCGCGACGGTACCGTTGCCACCGGGTTTGTTGACTACCTGGATGCGCACGCCGAGCAGCTTTTCTTTCTCGACGATCTGCGCGATCGCGCGTCCCAGCACATCGTTACCGCCGCCAGGCCCGGTATGGACGATCAGTTCGATCGGGCGCGAGGGCTTGAAGGCGGACTTGCCCGCCTGCGCGTGCGCGTCGGCGCCAGGCAAGGCAAGGATCAGCGCGGGCAGCAGCAGGTGTGCAGGAATGCTGCGCAGCCATGAAAGACGGCAGGGGTTCATCGTGCTCCTCTATTCCAGCGTTGATTATGCGTCACAGACGCGGGGCTCCGGCCGCTCGACGACTGGCCCGGAGCGCGCGCCGATCGATGTCGGCGTCGGCATGCATGCGCGCACGGGTCTGCGGCGATAATCCGGTGCCGATGCTAACCCGGTTCCCGTGTCTGCGATCGCCCGCGCGCGTGACGACTGTTGAGTTGTCACACCCGCGCGCGCACCATCCGGTGTCGCGGTACCGCTACACTGCGCGGCACCCCGACAACAGAACCCAGGAACTCTGCGATGGATGGCTCCCACGGCGGTGGTTCGACCCAGCTCAACGTTCTCGGTGCACCGCTTGCGACCTGTTCGATCCAGCCGGTGACCGGCTATTTCCGGACCGGTTGTTGCGAAACCGCGCCCGACGATGTCGGCAGTCACACGGTATGTTGCGAGGTGACCCAAGAGTTTCTCGCGTATTCGAAACGTCAGGGCAACGATCTCAGCACGCCGATGCCGGCCTACGGCTTTGCGGGGCTGCACCCCGGCGATCGCTGGTGCGTATGCGTGTCGCGCTGGAAGGAAGCGTTCGACGCAGGCGTCGCGCCAAAGGTCGTGCTCGCGGCCACGCACCGCGCGGCGCTCGCGGTGGTCACGCTCGAGGCACTGCGCGACCACGCGCTCGACGCTTGACCGGCAATGCCCCGATCCGTTGCAAGCGCGCGCATCGAACATGCGGTGAACGGAGATCATGCGGTGAACGCGATCGCCGAAGCCGGTATCGCGACGCCGCAGATCGTATGGCGCGACGTGCTGCACGAAGGCCCGGTCGTCGATGCTCCGGACGCCGACATGCTGGAGTGCCGCGCACGTTTCATTGCGGCGATGAAGTGGGCACCGTTCGAACGCGCACGCGCGCAACTCGAGGCGCGCGACCGCGGTTTCGCCGAAGCGCTCTCGCATGCCGATGAGGTGGTGCTCTGGTTCGAGCACGATCTATACGATCAGTTGCAGCGTCTGCAGGCCCTCGACATGGTCGCCCGTGCGTTCCGGCGCCGCGCGACGGTGACCGAAGTGCAGGTCGACGATTACCTCGGCACGATGCAGGCTACGGCGCTGCGCGAGGCCTACGCGCAGCGCGTGATGGTTTCGGAGGCGACTGCTGCGCTCGGGCGACGTGCTTGGCGTGCGTTCGCGAACGATAATCCCGCGCGCCTCGAGGCGATCCTCGATGAAGACCTGTGCGCCTCGCCCTATCTGGCCAGCGCGATCAGGCGCTGGCGTGAAGAGTTCCCGCGTATCGATGATGGCCTGTCGCGCACCGAGCGGCAGGTGCTCGACGCGCTCGCGCGCGGCATCTTCCGCACGAAGGATCTGTACGTGGCTGCGTGCCACCATGCCGAGAGCGCCATCTTCGCCAGCGATTCGGTGTTCGCGTCGATTCTCTGTCGACTCGCCGCGGGGCCGCGACCCTTGCTCGCGCATCCCGATCAGCGGGCGGTGTCGATGCCCGAGAGCGACCGCGACACACGCGTGTTCTGGGAGGATGCGCTGCTGATCACCCGCGCCGGTCGCGATGTCTTGGCCGGTGCCACCGACTGGATGCGCGACGCGCCGACACGCTGGCTGGGCGGGGTGAGGCTGCAGGGCACATCGGGTTGGCGCTGGAACGCAGCCGCCAACGGTCTGCAGCAGGGGTCGTCGCGTTGAGTGGGACGGCGATGCGCGTGCGTCCCGCAGCCGCGGTGCTGGCGCCGGCCTGTGTTCCGGCCCCGCTGCGCAGGGCACTGCTGATCCACGGGGCACTGCGCACCATGACGAGGATCGTACCGATGATGCCGTTGATCGGGCTGGCCGGATGCAATGCCGGCGGGCGCCTGGAAGCCACCGCGCAATGGCAGGAGCGCGACTTCGCGTTCGCCACAGGTATCGCGTTCTATGTCGCGGCAGCGCATCGGGCAACGCTGGGGTTCTTCCAGAAACGTCCTGACGACAGCCTGGTCGACGAGATGAAGGCGCGTCAGTCGGTGTTCCTCGCGATGACCGGGCTGCGTGAACCTTTCGTCGTCCTCGACCTGCACTTTCGCGCGGACGGCAGAGCCGAGTTCGCGAATCTCGAGCGCTATGCCGTGGTGTTCGCCAACATGGGCGACACGCCGATGACCTTCAACCGGCAGCACCACGATTGGGTCAAGGACGGCGGCATCGAACTGGCCGGTGAGGCAAGAACGGGCGGAAAGCTGCTCGGGCGCCTGCGCCGCGCCGAGACGATGACGCTCGGCGGCGAGCCACGTCCGTTTCGATGGGACATGAGTTTCGACACCACACTGACCGGGTAGCGCCGGCGCGGTCTACTCTTCGCGCCGCATCTGCGGAAACAGGATCACGTCGCGGATGGTGTTGCGATCGGTCAGCAGCATCACCAGCCGATCGATGCCGATGCCTTCGCCGCCGCACGGCGGCAGCCCGTACTCGAGCGCACGGACATAGTCAGCGTCGTAGTGCATCGCCTCGGCGTCGCCCGACTCCTTGCGGCTCGCCTGTTCGCGGAACACCGCCGCCTGCTCGTCCGGGTCGTTCAATTCGGAGAAGCCGTTGGCGATCTCGCGGCCGGCGATGAACAGCTCGAAGCGCTCGGTGAGCGACGGGTCGCGGTCGTGGCGGCGTGCGAGCGGTGACACCTCGGCGGGATAGTCGACGATGAACGTCGGCTCGAACAGTTGGCTCTCGACAGTCGCATCGAACAGCGACAGCTGCAGCCCGCCAAGCCCGTCGCTGTCGTGCACCGGTTCGCCGAGCCGGGTCAGCTCGGCGGCGAGCCAGGCACGGTCGCCGAGTTGCGCCGGGGTGTAGAGCGTCGCGTGCCGCGCGAGTGCCTCGACGATCGTCAGGCGCGCGAACGGCCTGCCGAAATCGATCTCGCGTCCCTGATAGACGATCTTCTCGCTGCCGGTCACCGCGCGTGCGACCTCGGCGAACATCTGCTCGGTCAGGCTCATCAGCGCGCGATAGTCGGTGTAGGCCGAGTAGAACTCGAGCATCGTGAACTCCGGGTTGTGCCGGGTCGAGATGCCTTCGTTGCGGAAGTTGCGATTGATCTCGAACACTCGCTCGAAGCCGCCGACGACCAGACGCTT
>JACMMK010000329.1 GCA_014379045.1 Burkholderiales bacterium | reverse complement strand
TATCCGGCGACGCCAGCGGCGCCACCTTGCTCGATACGCGCCTGCGCGCGACCCGCGACTGGCTCGGCCGCGCGCCGCCGGAGACGGTCAGCATCCAGATCATGGGTTCGCGCAGCGAAGACCAGCTCGACCGCCAGTTGCGCGCGCTCGCGCGTCAGCTCGAATCGGAGCAGCTGTTCGTGTTCCGGACACGCGCCGGCGAACGGCCGTCGATGACGGTGCTGTACGGCACCTTCGCCACCCGTGACGAGGCGCGCGCCGCGCTGGCCTCGTTGCCGCCTCCGATCCGGAACTTCTCACCGCACCTGCGTACCGTGCAGGGTGTGCGCGCCGAAATCGCCGCATCCGGAAGTTGATAAGGATTCTAGCTAACTGAAGCAAATCATTGAAAGCTATTGAAATTCAATGTAGCCTTGATCCTTGGGTGACTGTCTCGACGGCCGCCAATCGGTCGGGTCGTAGCAGAAGCCGGCACCGACGCGCGCCGCAGCGACGTATCACAGTGGCTGCGATCTTTCGATGAGGAATCGCCGATGAACGCGTTCCAGAAGTCCTCGCGGCATGCGCACACCATGGTGCGCCCCGATCCGGCGAGCGAGCAGTGCGCAGCCCGACACGGCTCGAACAGGGCGCCTGGGTGCGCCCTACTACGCTGCTTCGTCCCCGGGCTGCTTGCCGCGCTGCTGCTGGCGGGCTGTGCCAATTCGACGGTCCGTGTGCGGCCCGAACTTCCTCAATCGGAAGGTCATCTGACGAGCGAGCGCGAGATCACGTCGCCGTCTCCGGTGCCCCCGCCCGTGCGCACCTCGGGCCTGGTGCCACCGCCGAAGCCGGTCGAAAAAGTCGCGACCTACAGCGTGGTGGTCAGCGATGTGCCCGTACGCGAACTGCTGCTCGCGCTCGCTCGCGACACCCGACAGAACATCGACATCCATCCCGGGCTGACCGGACGCGTCACGCTCAACGCGATCAATGAGACGCTGCCGGCGATCCTCGAACGCATCGCACGCCAGGTCGACATGCGGGTGCGCTTCGAGGGCACGACGGTCGTCGTGCAACCCGATACGGCGTTCTTTCGGGTCTACCGCGTCAATTACGTCAACATGCAACGTGACACGACGGCGACGATCGGCGCGTCGGGTCAGATCGGCGGACAGGGCAGCAGCGGTACCGGTGGCGGTGGCGTGTCCGGCGGCACCGGCGGGTCAGGCGCAGGCTCGGCGGGAGCGGTCAACGCGTCGGCCACGCTCGTCCGGACGACCTCGCAGACGAACTTCTGGGAGACCTTGCGCGACAACATCCGGGCGATACTGGCGTCGTCGCGCGCCCAGTCGCAAACTGCCGAGGATCGCGCCCAACGGACCGAGCAGGTGCGCCAGGCGCGCGAGGAACGCCTCGCGCAGGCCGAGGCCGTCAGTCGCGCGGGCGCGGCATCGACGGCGCTGTTCAACACCGTGTTCGGTCAAGCCTCGGCCCAGCAAACGGTCGTCAACGACGTGCGCGACAGCATCGTCGTCAACCCTCTCGCCGGAACCGTCAACGTGCTCGCAACCGAGCGCCAACATGTGCTGATCCAGCAATACCTGGACGGCGTCACCAGCGCGGTCACACGCCAGGTGCTGATCGAAGCCACGATCGCCGAGGTTCGCCTCAACGACGCGTACCAGGCAGGCGTCGACTGGAGTCGGCTGCGCGGCTTCGGCGGTTTCTCGATACAGCAGCAACTGCTCGGCACCAACCTGTCGGTGCCGCCGTTCGTGTCGATCGGCTATACGTCCGAAAACAGCGGCAACATCGTCTCCGCGATCAAGCTGCTGCAGCAGTTCGGGCAGACGCAGGTGCTGTCGAGCCCGAAGATCATGGCGCTCAACAACCAGACTTCGATCCTGCGCGTGACCGACAATTTCGTCTACTTCCAGGTCGAGGCACAGCAGGGTGCCGTCACCACCGGCGGCACGATCCAGCCGACCGTGTTCAACACGACCGCGCAAACGGTGCCGGTCGGGGTGGTGCTCGCGGTCACGCCGCAGATCAACGAAAGCGGTCAGGTGACGCTGACCGTTCGGCCCACGATCACCCGCGTGACCGGCACCGTCGCCGACCCCAACCCGAGCCTGCGCCAGGGCACGAGCCCGATCCAGAACCTGGTGCCGGTCATCCAGACGCGCGAACTCGAATCGGTGCTGCAGGTGATGAGCGGCCAGACGGTGATCCTCGGCGGCCTGATGCAGGATGACGTGTCGCGCACGCGCGACGGCGTGCCTTGGCTGTCGCGCCAGCCCGGCATCGGCGATCTGTTCAGTTACCGCAACGAGCGCGTGACCAAGACCGAGCTGGTGATCTTCATCCGTCCGACAGTGGTCACCAACCCATCGCTGCAGAGTGACGAGCTGAAATTCTTCCAGCGCTTCCTGCCACAGCCGGGCGAGACCAACGTCGATCGTTCTCCGGCCGCCAGCGTGCGCGTCGTGCCGGCGAACTGAGCGCGGGCGAGGGACTTCATGAGCACGCGAGGCCAGCGGCGAGGGACCCGTCACCTGAAAGGTGACGGGATCGACGTAACCGAGTCGGGCTCACTCACCGTCCCCGACCATGCTTCGATACGAGACGACGGAGGCGGACGGTGAGCACGCGAGGCCAGCGGCCAGGGACCCGTCACCTGAAAGGTGACGGGATCGACGTAACCGAGACGGTTTCACGTATCGTCCCGAGCAGTGCCGCGGTCCGGGTCGGGGGACCGGGACGGTGAGCCTGTTGATGAAGGCGCTGCAGCAGGCAGCGCAGAATCGGGGCGAGAAGGCGCCTTCGGAGGCCGATCCGGCGGACGCCGAGCGTGACGGCGAGAACGCGGACACAGCGAAGTCGCTGGCCCCGGAGCGCCGCGAGATTCTTTCGTCCGAGCGCGCGCAGCCCCCAGTCGAGATGAGCCTGGAACCGCTATCAGGGTCGGCGCCTGCGGCCAATGCGGACCCGCGCGGCCGGCTCGATCCCGCCGGGCGTGTCGATCCGTTCGCTTCGTTCGACGCATTCGATCCCGCCGGCGACGATCCGGCACGGGCCAACGGGGACGCGCAACCGCGCGTGCGCCCGTCGGCGCGCGGACC
>JACMMK010000328.1 GCA_014379045.1 Burkholderiales bacterium | reverse complement strand
GGGAATCACGTGCCAGTGCAGATGCGGCGTCATGTTGCCCAGACTCGCCAGATTGATCTTGTCCGGGCGCACGAGTTCGCGCAGCACGCGCTCGACGTCGAGCACGACGTCGAACAGATGGGCGCGCTCCGCCGGCACGAGATCGCTCATCTCCCGCACATGGGCGTTCCAGATCACCCGCAGAAATCCAGGGTAATCCGAATCGTCGATGCGCACGACGCGCAATGCGTCGTCGCGCCAGACGCTCACGCCTCCGGCGTCCGAACACAGCGCGCACGGATCAGGAATGGTCACGCGCCGCCCACGCGAAGCAGACCGCGACCGCAGCCGGGGCGTCGCTTCCCTGCACTCGCGCGCGACCCACGTCCATCACCCCTTGCGTGGCTTCGGCGGCGGCAGATCGGTACAGACCCCTTCGGCCACCTCTGCCGCCAATCCGATCGATTCACCTAGCGTCGGATGCGGATGGATCGTCTTGCCGATATCGACCGCATCGCAGCCCATCTCGATCGCGAGTGCCACCTCGCCGATCAGATCGCCGGCGTGAGTGCCGACGATACCGCCCCCGACGATACGGTGCGTCTTCGCGTCGAACAACAACTTGGTGAAGCCTTCGTCACGACCGTTGGCGATTGCGCGTCCCGAGGCGGCCCAGGGGAACAGGCCCTTATGCACCGCCCTGCCCGCCTTCTTCGCATCGTCTTCGGTCAGGCCGACCCAGGCGATCTCGGGGTCGGTGTACGCGACCGACGGGATCACCTGGGTATCGAAGAAACGCTTCTCGCCGGCGGCGACTTCGGCGGCGACATGGCCTTCGTGCACCGCCTTGTGCGCGAGCATCGGCTGACCCGCCACGTCCCCGATCGCGAACATGTTGGGCACGTTGGTGCGCATCTGGCGATCGACCGCGATGAATCCGCGCGCGTCGACCGCGACGCCGGCGCGCTCGGCACCGATCGTCTTCCCGTTCGGCGCGCGCCCGACCGAACTCAGGATCATGTCGTAGCGTTGCGGACCCTTGGGTGCCTGCGGCCCCTCGAAGGTCACATACAGAGCGTCGGCGCGCGCCTCGACGCCGACCGTCTTCGTGCCCAGCAGCAAACGGTCGAAGCGCTTCTCGTTCATCTTCTGCCAGACCCGCACCAGATCGCGATCGGCACCGGGCATCAGGCCGTCGAGCATCTCGACGACATCGAGCCGGGTGCCGAGCGTCGAGTACACGGTGCCCATCTCGAGCCCGATGATGCCCCCGCCGATCACCAGCATCGTCTTCGGTATCTCGCGCAGTTCGAGCGCACCGGTCGAATCGACGATGCGCGGATCCTCCGGCAGGAACGGCAGGCGCACCGGCTGGCTGCCGACCGCGATGATCGCGCTGGCGAAGCGCACGAGTGTCCGGCCGCGACCGGAGGCGTCGGTGCCAGCCTTGTCTGTGCCGGCTTTTTCGCCATCGGCCGGTGCGGTGATCTCGAGATGGTGCGCATCGACGAACTGCCCATTGCCGCGCACCACGGTCACGTTTCTCGCCTTCGCCATCTGCGCGAGGCCACCGGTCAACTTGCCGACGACTTTCGACTTGTGCGCCCGCAGCTGTGCGAGGTCGATCTCGGGCGCGCCGAAAGCGATGCCGAGGGTGCCGAAATGGCTGACCTCATCCATCACTGCGGCCACGTGCAGCAGCGCCTTGGACGGGATGCAACCGACGTTGAGGCACACCCCCCCGAGCGTCGGATAGCGCTCGACCAGCACCCCGCGCTTGCCGAGGTCGGCAGCCCGGAACGCCGCCGAATAGCCGCCGGGGCCGGCGCCCAGCACCACGATGTCGCACTCGATATCGGCGGCGCCGGGCGCGTTGGGTGCCGCAACCCGGTCCGGGCCGGCGGCAGGCGCTGCCGCGGAGGCGGGCGCGACCGGCGACACCGCCGCACGCGGCGCTTCCT
>JACMMK010000327.1 GCA_014379045.1 Burkholderiales bacterium | reverse complement strand
CCGACCGCGACCGGCTCGTCTGCGCACAGACGGTGGCGCCCGACCGCGATCGACTGGGCGAATGGCGCCCCCGGTACGCCCGCGACCCGCACGCCGGCGACCACTTCGGTGTCGGCGCCGCCGATCCCCGGCTCAGGTGCCCGCGCAGATTCGTGTTCCGGGAGGTAGCGACTCGCCCACGCGCCGAGCACCTCGGCCACGTACTGTGCATCGATCTTTCGTGTGAGCAGATGGTCGGCATCATCGAGCGACACGAAGCTCTTCGGATGCTTCGCCGTGTCGTAGATCTGCCGTGCATTGTCGATGTTGACTGTCGAGTCGCGCGGCGAGTGCATGACCAGCAAGGCCTTGCGCAGATGCCCGATCGAGTCGGTGTTGTTGCTGCGGTCGAGATCGTCGAGCAGTTGCCGGCGAATGCGGAAGCGTCGGCCTGCAAGGTCGATCTCGGCTTCGCCGTGCTCGGCGAGCGCAGGCAGAGCAGGGGCGAGCAGGTGCTTGATATGAGCCGGCTCGAAGGGTGCGCCGATAGTGACGACGGCAACGGCTTCGGGCATCTGTGCGGCGGCGGCCAGCACGGCGGCGCCGCCCAGGCTGTGACCGATCAGCACGCTCGGGGCGCGATGCTCGGTGCGCAGCCAATGGGCAGCAGCGACCAGATCGGCGATGTTCGAGGAAAAGTCGGTGTTGGCGAAATCGCCGGTGCTGCCGCCCAGCCCGGTGAAATCGAAACGCAGCACGGCGAATCCGCGGCCGGTGAGTTCCCGGCCGATACGGGTGGCCGCCAGGCTGTCTTTCGAACAGGTGAAGCAGTGCGCGAACAACGCATAGGCACGCGGTGCGCCGTCGGGCAGGTCGAGGCGCGCGGCAAGCTCCACCCCTGTCGCCCCGGGAAACGTGATCATCTTCGCTACGGGACGGCCACTCATGACGGACGGTGCCTGCGGGTCGAAGGAGCGTGACGGTGGGACTGATCGAAGCGTCGGCGACCCGCGCCGTTGCTGCGCGCCGAACACGCGGTTCGGCGGATCGGGGTCGATTGGCCCCAATGGTAGCATCGTCGTTCCCGAGGTCGGAGGATGGCACCTCGATGCCGAGGCTGACCGCGGTCGTTCCTGCCCGACTCTTTCGTACGCTCGAGACATCGCGCGCGCGTCGGCACCCCTGAGGAATTCGGCAAGCTGTTCAATGCCGAGATGGTCAAGTGGTCGAAGATCGTGAAGTCGGTCGGCGCGAAGATCGATTGATCCACGGCCATCTGTCGATGCGACACGCCCTTCTCCAGTTGCGCTCTGCCGACCCGAAAGATCCATGACCATGGCACTCGATCACCTGCACTTCATGGGTATTGCCCTCGAGTTGTCGCACGAAGCGCAGCGGCAAGGAAACCGGCCGCTCGGCGCGCTGATCGTCGCCGCTGACGGAGAGATCCTCGCGCAGGGGGGCAACGAGGTCTATTCCGAGTTCGACCCCACGGCGCATGGCGAGATCGTGGTGATTCGCCGTGCAGCGCGGCGACGGCAGAGCGTCGACCTGAGCGGTTGCACGTTGTACACCGCGATGGAGCCGTGCCCGATGTGCTGCTGGGCAATTCTGGAAGCCAACGTCAGCCACCTCGTGCTGGGCGGACGCCACGCCGGCATCGGCCGTCGCGACCTCGGCGATTACTCGGTCGAAGCGATGCTGAAGTTCACCGGACGCCAGATCGATCTGGTCACCGGCGTGCGCACCGACGAATGCGAGTCGATGCGCCTTGCGTGGATCGCCGCACGCGCCGCGCGCGGACTCGGGCCGCGCTGACACATACGCGTGGACGATGCGTGCTCTGAGCAGTGTGCCCGAACGCGACGTCCACGAAGCTGCGTGAGCGCGGTCCTCAGTCGAGACGCGTGCCCGATGCCTTCACGACGCGCGCCCATTTGACGAGCTCGGTCTTGACGTACGCGGTGAACTGTTCCGGGGTGTTGGTGATCGGGTCGGCACCGACCTTCGCGAAGCCCTCGCGTACCTCGGGCAGGGCGACGATGCGCACGATCTCGGTATTGAGCCGGGTCACGATCTCGCGCGCGGTCGCCGCTGGAGCGAACATGCCGTTCCAGATCGCGATCTCGTAATCCTTCGTGCCGGCCTCGATCATCGTCGGCACGTCGGGCATCACCGGAGAACGGCGCGCGGTCGAGATTGCGAGCGCGCGCAACTTGCCCGCGCGTACCTGGCCGACGACGTTGGGCATCGCCACGAACATGAAGTCGACCTGACCGTTCAACACCCCGGCCGCACCCGCACCCGCGTTCGGAAACGGGATGTGCACCATCTCCAGGTTGCCGGAGATCCAGCGGAACATTTCGGCAGCCATGTGCGGCGAGCTGCCATTGCCCGAGCTCGCGTAGTTCAATCTGCCCGGTGAGGCGCGCGCGATACGCGCCAGATCCTGCACGCTCTTGGTCGGCACGACCGGGTGTACGACCAGCAGCAACGGGGTCGAGGCCACCAGCGAGATCGGCGCGAAATCGCGCACGGTATCGTAGGAAAGCTTCGAGTACAGGTTAGGGTTCAGCACGATTTCGGTGGAGGAGCCCATCAGCAGCGTATGCCCGTCGGGTGACGCTTTCGCCGCGAGCTCGGCGCCGATCGTGCCGCCCGCGCCGGGACGGTTCTCGACGACGAATGGCTGGCCGAAGGTCTCCGTGAGTCGCGGCGAGATCAGTCGCGCCGAGGTGTCCGACGCGCCGCCGGGAGCGAACGGCACGATGATGCGGACACTTCGCACCGGCCAGGACTGCGCGAGCGCGGAGGGCGACAGGGCAACGACCTGCAGCGCCGCTGCCACGGCGGCGAGCCCCCATGCCGTACGCGTTGGGGACGACGCAACGACGCGTCGCAGCGAATCGAGGGGTGATGTCATGCGCGAGTCTCTCCGTCGTTCGCGGTAGGGGAGCCTTCCCCGCACCGTTGGTCGAGCGAGATCTCAAGCATGAATCACGCCAAAAGGCGACGCTTCTTAACGCCTTAACGCACCGCCAGGGCTTCGGTCACTGCCGAAACCGCACGCTCCTCAGCCCCGATAGACCGGCTCAGGTTGGGAGAAGAACGAATGCAGGATGTGATAGCACATCAGGTAGTTCTTCTGCTGGAAGCTCGCGTGCGAGATACCGGCCATCATCGCGAACTGCTTGTCGGCATTGGGCAGCTTCTCGAAGAACGCGATCAGGTCGGCGAGGGCGGCGATGCCGTCGAACTCCCCACGCATCAACAGCGTCGGCGCGTGGATCTGCAACGGGTCGACGATCGGCAGTTTCGAACACATGTCGACATACGTGCCGGTGGGCATCGAATCGTCGAGCGCGAGGATCGCATCGGCGAACGCTTCGATCACGCGCTCTTCGGCGCAGCCTGGATGGTCACGTGCGAAGATCGAATGGACGAACGCGCGGTCGATCGGCCGTCGGTTACGCGCGATGAAATCGGGAAGTTTCTTGCGCCGCTCGACCAGCGTCGGAGCACCTTCGCCGGTCCAGACGAACGCGTCGAGTGCCAGCCGCGCGACACGCTCGGGATAGCGCTGTGCGAACAGCGCCGCGCGCAGCGCGCCCGAGGAGATGCCGTAAATCAGAAACTTCTTCGTGCCGCGGGTCCGGGTGATGTAGTCGGTCGCCGCCGCGAGGTCGTCGGCGCCGTTCGAGATGTCGGAATTGATGTCGCGCTTCTTGTCGGAGCGACCGTAGCCTTCCATGTCGACACACCAGTTGTCGAAGCCACGCCGTGCGAACCACTCCATCGCCGAGGAATCGGCGCGCCCGGGCACGTCGAGGTCGAAGGTCGGCGTCGACGCCATCGACGAACCGTGCACCCAGAGCACGGTGCCGCGGTTTGCCGTGCCGGTTGCCGCGTTCCCGATCAAGGCGCTGCCGGCGCCCGCGACCGCGCGCTTCTCCCCGAGATAGAGGTTGACGTCGCCTTTCTTCGTCCAGTGTTCCTGGCCGGGAACGTTTGCCGGGGGCGTGCTCATCGAGTCTCCTTCATGGCGATGGTTGGGATGCGCTGCGGACGCTGTCGGGTGCGTTCAGCCCGCCGGCAGCGGGCGCTTGTCGAAGAACTCGCGCGGCATCAGAAAGACAAAGAAGTTCGCCATCACGATCGTGCCGGCGAGAAAGTAGAAGACCGCGAACAACCCCCACGTGTCGGCGACGTAGCCGGCGGCGAGCGGCGCGATCGCGGCACCGGCGGCCTGAGTGCCGAACATGATGCCGACGCTGGTACCGGCCACGGCGGTCGGCGTCGCATCGAGCATCCACGCCTGCAGCACCGCGCGCACCGAATACAGGAAGAAGCCGAGCAGCGCGATGCACACGACGAACAGCGGCGTGCCGGCAGCAAAGATCATCGTGATCAGGACGACCGCCGTCATCGCCATCGACGCCGACACGATGCGCGCCCGACCCATCCGGTCGGACAGATACCCGGCGATCGGGGAAGCTGCGAAGCCTGCCGCCTGCAAGGCGAACAGGCAGACGCCGACCCAGGCGATCGAGTAGCCGAGATCGCGCGTCAGATATAACGGCAGGAACACCATCAGTGACACCTGCGTCATCGTGCGAAACGACGCACTGAGACAGATCAGCACCATGGCACGGTTGCGCAGCAGCGCGCCGAATTCGTTGAAATGATCGATCCAGCGCCGGGCGGGAGTCGGCGCGGTGGTGCTGGACGTCGCCGAGCTTGCCGCCGCACCGGCAGTGCGCTGGGCGGATGCCGATGTGGCCGCATCCGGGGTCTGGTTCGCAGCGGGCGCACGCCGCCATGTCGGCAACACGCCGAGCATCGCCAGGATGAGGAGCGAGGCGAATACGCCCGGCACCACGTTCATCACCACCACTTCGCGCCAGGTGAACAGGGCGAGCAGCGCGCCGACCACCAGCGGCGCAAACGCTTCGCCGACATTGCCGCCCATGCCATGGATCGACAGCGTCAGCCCCTTGCTCGTCGGGTAGCGATCGGCAAGCGTCGAGATCGCCGTCGGATGCCAGATGTTGTTGCCGATGCTGACCAGCGTCACGCACGCGAGCAACACCCAGTAGGTGTCGGTGAAGCCCATCAGCAGGTACGGAAAGCCGACCCAGAACAGCGCGGCGGCCATCATCAAGCCCTTCCGCTGATAGCGGTCGACCAGAATTCCCGCCGGGACGTTGGCCGCCGCGCCGACCGCGTGCTGCACGGTCATGATGAAACCGATCTGCAGATACGACAGCCCCAGCTCGCTGCCGATCAGCGGCAGCAGCAGATAGAAGGTCGCCGTGTACCAGTGCGTCATCGCATGGCCGGCTGCGATCAGCCAGACGTCCTTCAGCCGGGCAACACCACGAAACGACGGTTGCGAAAGGGTGGCGAGGGCGGACATCGTTGGCAGGCGTGCGAAGGCGGCGTATGCAGAGCCGCTGATATTAACACTCGCGTCTCGTCGCGACGGGGCGAGGAGCGACACTCTGCTGTTTCCGGTGGGCGCGGAGTCGTAGCTGTGCGAGTCGCTCACCCCCGGCATCGACGAAGGGGCGAAAACGAGCGCACTATCCAACGGTCGTACTTATTGCCACGCTTTAAGAGATGGCGAACCCATAAATTGGGGTTCGTCGAGGCGCGGCAGCGTGGATCCACAAGCAGTTTCGCGAAAGTTCAGGACGGTCAACGACTGTCCCATTCCATTCGGGCCGCGACCTCGCGCCGACACTTGTGCGTCAGATTGCAAAAGACGCAAATTGGTCTCACCATCTCTGAGTTTCTCGACCATCGGTAGGCCCAACCCGGGTTCGAGCGGTCACGCCGCAAGCGGCGTGCCGCTCAACTCTATGGTTTCAGGCAGGACATCAAGCCATCTCTACGCCGGAGTCCCAATGAAGTTTGTCCACATTCTGACTTCAGTTGCTCTGCTTCTCGCTGCATCTGCGACAAGCGCTGCTGACGGCCTTATCGCGGTAAAGAGTCCGTACAGCGCGAAGGAAACCATGGATCGACTGGAAGGAGTCGTAAAACAACGCGGCCTGAACGTCTTCGCCCGAATCGACCATGCTGCTGGCGCCGCAAAGATCGGAAAGACATTGCGACCCACTGAGGTTCTGATCTTTGGTAACCCGCAAGGTGGCACACCCTTCATGGAGTGTGCGCAGTCAGTGGGCATTGATCTCCCGCTGAAGGCGTTGGTTTGGGAGGACGGCAGCGCGCAGGTCTGGCTGGGATACAACGACCCTGAATATCTCGGCAAGCGCCACGAAGTGCCGAGTTGCCAGGTTGCGGCGACGCTGCGCAAGACACTGACGGGGCTCGCTGAAGCTGTTATTGCCAAGTAGCCCAAGTGAGCGCTCGGACGGATAGGTAACAGACCATCCGCGACGTGGTGGGCGACCGCGGCCACAGGGCGGTCTAGACTTTGGCTCGACGCGGGGCCCGAAGGCAGGCTACCGGGGCCGTGTTGGCCTACCCGCTACATTCCCGGACTGAGGTGTGACGTCGACCTGGCGCGGCGCTCGAACCCGACCGAGGCCCAGAAAGACGCCTCAAGCCGCGCGCGCGAACATCGTCGCCGGATCGTCCCCTGCGGCATCCAGCAACAGCGCTTCCATGTCGAGCACCAGCACGATCGAGCCGTCGCCGGCGAGCGTCGCGCCGGCCACGCCCTTCGGACGTATCTGATCGAGCGGTTTGATCACGACGTCGTCGCGCCCGACGAAGCCGTCGACGGCGAGCACCATCGACGACAGCGCGGCTTGCAGCAACACCCCGTAGCGCGGCTGCTCGGGTTGTGGCCAGCCGATCAATCCGGACAGCGTGCGCAGCGGCAACACTTCATCGCGCACCACCATCGTCGCGCGCCCGGACACCGCCTGCACTTCGTGACCGCGGATCGGGATGATCTCGCGCACCATCGACAGCGGCACGGCGAACGGCTGGTCGCCGACGCGCACCACCAGCACCGGCAGGATCGCGAGCGTGAGCGGCAGAGAGATCGCGATGCTCGACCCGGCACCGGGCACCGAAGAGATTTCGATGCGCCCGTTCAGCTTCTGGATGTTGCTCTTGACGACATCCATGCCGACGCCGCGCCCCGACACACTCGACACCTCGTCCTTGGTCGAGAACCCGGGCATGAAGATCAGATGCAGCGCCTGCTTGTCGTCGAGCGCATTCGCGGCCTCGGCATCGATCAGCCCCTTCTCGACCGCCTTGCGCCGCAGTACCTCGGGGCGCATGCCTTTGCCGTCGTCGGAGATCTCGAGCACGATGTGATCCCCCGCCTGCCGCGCCGACAGCTTGACCGTACCCTTGTCGGGCTTGCCCGCGAGCCGCCGCTCGGCGATCGATTCGATGCCATGGTCGACGGCATTGCGCACCAGGTGCACGAGCGGGTCGTTGAGTTCCTCGACCATGGTCTTGTCGAGTTCGGTCTCCTCGCCCGACAGATCGAGATCGAGTTCCTTACCCAGCTGGCGGGCGAGGTCGCGCGCCATCCGCGGGTACTTCTGGAACAGGCGTCCGACGGGCTGCATGCGGGTCTTCATCACCGCGTTCTGCAGGTCGCCGACGAGCAGGTCGAGCTGGCTCACCGCCTCGTCGAGCGCCCGGAACACCTCGGTCGACGTCTTCCCGCGCATGATCTCGCTGCGCAGGCAGGTGAGCCGGTTCTTGGTGAGCCCGATCTCGCCCGACAGGTTCAGCACCTGGTCCAGACGCGCGGTATCGATGCGAAGCGTGTTGTCCTTCACCACCAGCTTGTCGTTGTCGCGTCGCCCTGCGCGGTCCGCACGGTTCTGCGGCTGGTCGGTGTCGCGCCGGCCGTACGGCGAGGG
>JACMMK010000326.1 GCA_014379045.1 Burkholderiales bacterium | reverse complement strand
TGAAGCGCGGGCGGTGGTGGATGTCGCCCGCGATGAAGCGCGGGCGGTGGCCGCACGATGCCGCGCACACGGCGCGTTGCTGATCATCAACGATGATCCGGTGCTCGCGGCCGAGGTCGCGGCCGACGGGGTGCATCTCGGGCGCGACGACGCGAGTGTGCAGGTCGCACGCACCCACCTGGGCGAGGCCGGCCTGATCGGCGTCAGCTGCTATGACTCGCTCGAGCGCGCCCACGCGGCGGCTGCCGAGGGTGCCGACTATGTCGCGTTCGGATCGATGTACGCCTCGACGGTCAAGCCCGGTGCTGTGCGCGCGCCCCTCGCTCTGCTCACCCGTGCGCGCGCCGAAGTCCCGCTGCCGATTGTCGCGATCGGCGGTATCGACCCCGGCAATGCGAGTGCAGTACTGAGGGCGGGCGCCCACGCGGTCGCGGTGATCAGCGCGGTGTTCGCCGCGCCCGATATCGCGGCCGCCGTCGATGCCTTCCATCAGCTGATCGAAGCTGAATCCGGCGCGTCGCCCGACACCGTCTCACCCACGCAGACATTCGTACGGAGTCCGAACCGATGAGACCCAACAGCGAAGCCCTGTTCGAGCGCTCGCAGCGCCTGATTCCAGGCGGCGTCAACTCACCCGTGCGCGCGTTCCGCTCGGTCGGGGGCACGCCGGTGTTCTTCGAGCGCGCGCAAGGCGCGTGGATGTGGGATGTCGACGGCAATCGCTACATCGACTACATCGGGTCCTGGGGTCCGGCAATTCTCGGGCATGCAGATCCGTCGGTACTGGCTGCTGTCGAACGCGCGGCCAAAAACGGCTTGACGTTCGGCGCGCCGACCGCCGGCGAACTGAGACTCGCCGAAGCGATCGCTGCCGCGATGCCGTCGATCGAATCGATCAGGCTGGTTTCGTCCGGAACCGAAGCGACGATGAGTGCGGTGCGCGTTGCCCGCGGGTTCACCGGCCGCAGCCGCATCGTCAAATTCGAGGGGTGCTATCACGGCCATGGCGACAGCCTGCTGGTGAAGGCGGGTTCGGGTGCGCTCACGCTCGGTCAGCCGAGTTCAGCCGGCGTTCCGCCCGAGTTGGCACAGCACACGCTCGTGCTCGCCTACAACGACGTCGAGCAGGCCGAGCGCACGTTTCGCGAGATCGGCGACACGATCGCCGCCGTGATCGTCGAGCCGATCGCAGGCAACATGAACATGGTGCTGCCGCAGCCAGGGTTCCTGCAGGCGTTGCGCGACGGCTGCACCCGACACGGCAGCGTGCTGATCTTCGACGAGGTGATGACCGGGTTTCGCGTTGCAGCCGGGGGCGCGCAGGCACTCCATGGCATCACGCCCGACCTGACCACGCTGGGCAAGGTCGTCGGCGGCGGATTGCCGCTCGGCGCGTTCGGTGGCCGTCGCGACGTGATGGCATGCGTCGCGCCTACCGGCCCCGTGTATCAGGCGGGCACCCTCTCCGGCAATCCGGTCGCCGTCGCAGCGGGACTTGCCACGCTCGAACAGGTGCTGCAGCCAGGCTTCTTCGCTCGCCTGGAAACCACGACCCGGGAGGTGTGCGAAGCGTTCATTGCGGCCGGCCGCCGGCACGGCGTCGCGCTGTCGGCGCAATCGGTCGGAGGCATGTTCGGACTCTACTTCAGCAGCTCGCCGCCGACCGACTTCGCCCAGGTGATGCAGACCGACGGCCAACGTTTCAACGCCTTCTTCCACCAGATGCTGGCGCGAGGCGTCTACCTCGCGCCCTCGGCCTACGAAGCAGGTTTCGTGTCGATCACGCACAGCGCCCAGGACATCGCCGACACCGCCGCCGCCGCAGACGCGGCGCTCGCCGCCACGCACCGCTGATCGGCATCTGCATCAACCGCGGATACATCCTCCACGGCGCGTCTGGTCGACGCACCGCCTGGGGTACCCAGGGATCGGCGGCGTTCGCGTCAGCGCGCGCTGGTGAGGCCCGAAACGTACTCGGCGACGGCCTGCATCTCGCGCTCCGACAACCGGCTCGCGATCGTGCGCATCACCTTGTTGCTGTCGTTGCCGCGTTCGCCGGCGTAGAAAGCGCGCAATTGCCCGATCGTGTATTCGGTGTGCTGGCCTGCCAGGCGCGGATACTGCGCCGGAATGCCCGCGCCATTCGGCGAGTGGCAACCCGCGCACGCGGGAAGACCGACCGCCGTGTTACCGGCACGAAAGAGCTTCTGCCCGATCAGCGCGAGTTCCTTGTCGTTGGCCGCGCGCGGCGTCGCCTTCTGCCGCGAATAGAACGCGCCCAGATCGAGCATGTCCTGCTGCGACAATGCCGCCGCGAAGCCCATCATGATCGCGTTCTTACGCACGCCTGCCTTGAATTCCGCGAGCTGCTTGGCGATGTACCCGGCATGCTGGCCCGCGAGCACGGGATTGGCCGCCAGCGCGCTGTTGCCATCGGCACCATGACAGGCGGCGCACACCTGGCCCGCGATCACCTGACCCTTGGCCGCGTCGCCACGCGGGGCAACGATGGTGGGTTGGGCTGAAGTGTTCACAGCCGGCGTATTTTCGGCCGCCCTGGCCGTGCCTGAACCGACCATGAGCGCGATACTCGCTCCCACTACCGCGTTCGCGAGACTGGTTCTTGTCATTCCCTACTCCCTGCCGGACACTCGTCTGCGGGCTTCGCCCGACCGTTGCAAGTCAGCGTCACGATCGAATCGTCGATCGGGCTTTCGTTCACTCGTCGTTTCGTTCACTGCCTCGGCCGGCCTTGATCCGTTCGGGCGCAATCCGTTCTGACCGTTCCGGCTGTTCGAGATTAAAAACCGTGCGAGTCAACCCTCTATTTTAGCGTAGACGACCGCATCGACGCCAGTCACGTAGCTGGCCGCGGTTTGTCGATGTTCCGGTACCGATGTCCATATTCAATCGAACTGCGTTCCTAGAAAGCGTTGCCGCCGTCGACCAGTTGCCGTCCGACGGCGGCCGCGAGGTCGCGTTCGTCGGGCGTTCCAACGCAGGGAAGTCGAGCACCATCAATGCACTGACCGGCATCGGTCGCCTTGCCTTCGTCAGCAAACAGCCGGGGCGCACTCAGCTGATCAACCTGTTCGAGGTCGCGCCCCGACAGCGTGTCGTCGATCTGCCCGGCTACGGCTACGCAAAGGTCGCGAAGAATCTGAAGCGAGACTGGGGGATTCTGCTCGAACGCTACCTTCAGGAGCGGCGCGAACTCGCCGGGCTGGTGGTGATCATGGACATCCGGCACCCGTTGACTGCGCTCGATGTACGGCTGATCGACTGGATCGCGCCGCGTGGCTTGCCGCTGCACGTCGTGCTGTCCAAGTCCGACAAGCTCAACCGCCAGGAGCAGGTGCGCACGCAACGCGAGGTGGTCGAGGCGCTGGCACCGCTCGCAGCGCTTCCCGTCACGGTGCAGACGCTGTCGAGCCCTAAACGCCAGGGTATCGACACGCTGGCCGCGACTGTGGCAGGCTGGCTCGGCATCGTAGACCGGGGTCCCGACCGCGAACCCCGCGACGACCGTCTGCCGACACCTGGTCACGACGATGCGCATTGATCCGACGCAGGCGCGCTGCGCGCGCGCAATCCGGCCCTCGGGCGTTGATTGTCTCGGTTCTGATCGTCATTCCCGACCCGCCGGCACGTCCGGCTTGCCAGTGCACACAGGCTTGAACAACGATGACCAATCCTGATCGACCCGCGCCGGCCACGGCCGCGACCTTCCCGCAGTCACGGTTGCGCCGGATGCGCCACGACGCATTTTCGCGGCGCCTCGCGCGCGAACACCTGCTGACGACCGACGACCTCATCTACCCGGTGTTCATCCATGATGGTTCGGGGCCGCCGCAGCCGGTGCCCTCGATGCCCGGTGTCGAGCGCATCGATGTCGAACGCCTGCTCTCGGTGGCAGAGCGGTGCGTCGGCGATGGCGTACCGATGCTCGCGCTCTTTCCGGTGATCGATCCGGCGCAGAAGACTCCCGATGGCCGCGAAGCGTTGAACCCCGCGGGGCTCGTGCCGCGCGCGGTAGCGGCCCTCAAGGCGCGCTTCCCGCAGCTCGGCGTGATGACCGACGTCGCGCTCGACCCCTATACGAGCCATGGGCAGGACGGGGTGATCGACGAACGCGGTTACGTGATGAACGATCAGACCGTGGCCATCCTGATAGAACAGGCACGCGTACAGGCGCAGGCGGGCGTCGACATGGTGGCGCCGTCCGACATGATGGACGGGCGGGTCGGTGCGATCCGCCGGCGCCTGGACGAAAGCGGGTTGATTCACACACGAATCCTCGCGTACTCGGCAAAGTACGCATCGGCGTTCTACGGGCCGTTTCGCGACGCGGTGGGATCCGCCGCCACCCTCGGCGGCGGATCGAAGTACACGTACCAGATGGACCCGGCAAACAGCGACGAGGCGCTGCGCGAAGTGGCGATGGATATCGCCGAGGGTGCCGACATGGTGATGGTGAAGCCCGGCATGCCCTATCTGGACATCGTGCGCCGGGTAAAGGAGACCTTCGGCATGCCGACCGCGGTCTACCAGGTGAGCGGCGAGTACGCGATGCTGAAGGCGGCGAGCGCCAACGGTTGGCTCGACGAACGTGCGGTGGCGATGGAATCGCTGCTCGCCTTCAAGCGCGCAGGCGCCGATGCGATCCTTACCTACTTCGCGCTGGACGCGGCGCGCTGGCTGCGCGAATAGGGCGACGGGCCTGTACCGACCGTCTGGTCAATCCCGTACGCTCACGGACCCAACGCGTTTTCCCGACTCTTCCGGTCGCGTTCGAGCCGGAGGATGTAGCGCTGGATCAGTTTCTGCGCCGGCTCAGGCAACGCCACGAAGCGCAGACCCAGGCGCTGGATGTCCGCGCCGCGCAACCTCACCTCGCTGACATTGCGCAGTTCGAGTTCCGCGCCGAATGCCTCGTCCTGGCCGATCTGCAGCGTCGCACCCGGAAAACGAGTGCCCGGCCGACTCGATTCGTCGGGCAGCCGCGCGTGGATCGCGATGCCACCGACACTGATGTCGAACACCGTCAACTCGAGCGTCTCGCGCGCGCTGATCGGCAGACGGCAGCGCACCGGCTCGTGCGCGCCGGTCCGTACGCGATAGAACTCGCGCCGTTGCAGTTTCAGGAGCTCGCCGGGCAACTCGATCGCGAGCGTCGGGCGCCCCTCGAACTGGGTCGCTCGCACGGACTTCACGGTGAACTGCACCTTCACCTTCTCATGCGCGCTGACCAGCACGACGCGATCGCTCGCCAGCAGTTTCGCGTTCAGCGAATCGTCGGCGCCGAGGTCGAGGAACACGGTATGCATCGGTGTGTCGACACCGACGATCGCAGTGATCACGAATTCACGACCGCGATTGAAGTAGGCGGTGACGATCTCGGCATGCTCGGAGACCGCACGCAGAATCTGCCCGATCTGGGTCGGCGAGCGGATCAGGAACCGGCTCAGATCGTCGGCCTGCTCGTCGCTTCTGGAAGTCGCGCCTGCGGAGACTGCAACACCGCTCGTCGCGGGCCGCGCCGGTTCAGTCGACATCGCGCGGCATCCCGTAAACGGTCATCGTCTTTCCCCGACGTCCCTGACCGAAGGACCCCCCGGGACGATGCGCGTGCTCATCGATCCGACCACCGCGCTTCCAGCGACGCTGCGGCGTCGAGCTTCGCTTCGAGACTCGCGCGGCCGGCACGCTCCAGCACACGCCCGTCGGCGGTCAGCCGAACCGGCTGCCGGCGATCGGCGCCCGTGAACTGCAGCAACTGCACGTCTGAGCCCTCGATGTTCAATTCGAAACTCGGCACGGTGCGCGCGACTCCGGCGATGGACACCCGCTGCTGCGACGGGTCGTACGGTATGACTTCATTGAGCAGGAACAACTCTATCGCTTTTTCATCGTCGGTGAACAGATGCAGGTGGATCGTCGGATACTTGCCGATCGCGCCGGACAGTACCGGTCCGACCAGGTGCGGATCGAAGCGCTCGAACACCTCCATCAGGTCGAGCGCCTGCGAGCGCAGCCAGTGCAGTTGCGCACGCTGTCCGTCCTCGTCGAAGATCCGCTGATACTCGAGCAGCGCCGCTTCCATCTCGGTATTGGTCGGCAGACACCGCGAATCGGTCAGGCCGAGCGCGCGCGCGGCCTTGCGTTTGGCAAGACCCCAGTCATCGAGGCCGTCTTCGGCAACCAGCCGCGCCGCGAGCTGCGCGATCTGCTCGCGCAACTGTCGCTGCCGGGTATTCGTCTCTCGAACCACGCGCCTGTCGACCTCAGAAAATCTGCGCCTTGACGTCGTCCGGCGGCCGGGCGTCGGTACCTTGCACGACCGGTTCCTGCTCACGCGGAAGGTTCTCGTGATAGAAGAACTCCGGCACGCCGCGACCGTCGGGATCGCGCAGTCCGCTACCCGAATCGACGCGTGCCGTGGTCACGCCTTCGGGGGCGACCGGCTGCTGTTCCGGGATGCCCTTCAACGCTACCGCCATGTAGCTGATCCAGATCGGCAATGCCGCGGCCGACCCGGTCTCCCCGTTGCCGAGCGTACGCGGGGTGGAGAAACCGACCCAGCTCACCGCTACCAGCGTCGACTGGTATCCGGCAAACCATGCATCGAGAAAATCGTTGGTCGTGCCGGTCTTGCCGGCGAGATCCGCGCGTCCCAGGGATAACGCGCGCATCGCCGTGCCGACCTTCACGACATCCTGCATCAGACTCGTCATCACGAATGCGTTGCGGCCATCGATCGCCCGTTCTGCGGTGTCACCCGCGACCTGCGGCTTGGCTTCGAACAGCACGACCCCCTTCTGATCCTCGACCCGTTGGATCATGAACGGGGTGACGCGATAGCCGCCATTGGCGAACACCGCATAGCCAGCGGCCATCTGCATCGGCGTCACCCCGCCCGCGCCCAGGGCCATCGTGAGGTACGGCGGATGCAACTTCGGATCGAAACCGAACTTGGCGATGTAGTCCTGCGCGTAATGAACGCCGATCGCCTGCAGGACGCGGATCGTGACCAGATTCTTCGAGCGCGCGAGCGCAGTACGAATCCGCATCGGACCGTCGTACTTGCCATCGTAGTTCTTCGGCTCCCACGGCTCCGAGCCGGTCTGGCTCGACCCGAATCTCAGTGGCGCGTCGTTGACCACGGTCGACGCGGTGAAGCCACGTTCGAGCGCAGCGGAATAGATGAACGGCTTGAAGCTCGAACCGGGCTGCCGGATCGCCTGGGTCACGTGGTTGAACTGGGCGCGGTTGAAATCGAACCCGCCAATCAGCGCACGAATTGCGCCGTCGGACGGGCTCACCGCGACCAATGAAGCCTCGACCTGGGGCAGTTGCGTCACCTGCCACTGGTTTTTTTCGTCGCGCTGAATGCGCACCACGGCGCCCGGACGTAGACGCTGCTTCAGCGGCGCCTGATCGCCGATGGCGCGCTGCGCAAAACGCAGTCCCTCGGGGGCAATCGTGACGCGTCCCAACCCGCGCCGATAGACGACCGCGGACTTGTCGTCGATCTGCAACACGATCGCCGGGAACAGCCCGTCACTGTCGGGATCGTCCTGCAGCAGATCCTCGAGTTGTTCGTCGGTAAAATTGGGCGGAAAGTCGACGAAACGCTCCGGCCCGCGGAACCCATGACGTCGGTCGTACGCGATGACCCCACGTCGGACCGAGGCATAAGCGGCAAGTTGGTGCTCACTAAGTACGGTCGTGTGCACCCTCAGACCGCGCGTATAGGCTTCCTCGCGGAACCGTTCATACATCACTTGTCGGACCATCTCCGCGACGTAGTCGGCGTGCACCGTGGACTCCGCGCCCTCGCGCCGCGCCGGCATCGCGAACTTCTCGGCGGCGGCCAACTGCTCGGCGTCGATGTACCCCAGTTCGTTCATTCGCCGAAGGACATACTGCTGGCGCAGTTTGGCGCGTTGCGGGTTCACCACGGGATTGAATCGCGACGGCGCTTTCGGCAGCCCGGCCAACATTGCCATCTCGGCGACCTCAAGTTGAGCCAGGGACTTGCCGAAGTATGTCTGGGCGGCTGCGGCAAAGCCGTAAGCGCGCTGGCCCAGGAAGATCTGGTTGATGTACAGCTCGAAAATCTTGTCCTTGCTAAGGCTCGCCTCGATCTTGAACGCAAGCAACGCCTCGTGAAACTTCCGCGTGAACGTTTTTTCCCGCGACAGAAAGAAATTGCGCGCGACCTGCATGGTGATCGTGCTCGCGCCCTGGCGCGCGCCGCCGCCGGAGAAATTGGAGATCGCAGCACGCACCACACCGAGGTAATCGACACCGCCGTGTTCGTAGAATCGATCGTCTTCGGCGGCGAGGATCGCCTTCTTCATCATGTCGGGGACGGCCTCGATCTTCACGACCGCACGGCGTTCTTCGCCGAATTCGCCGAGCAGGTCACCCTCGGCGCTGAATACCCGCAACGGCACTTTCGGCCGGTAATCGGTCAGCACCTCCAGTGACGGCAGCTTCGGATAGGCGATCGCGGCAGCGAACGCGACTACCAGTACCGCGAGCCCGGACACGCCGATGATGAAGAGCAGAATGAGCAATAAAGAACGTTTGAACATCGTCGATTATAGGCAGATGTGTCGCGTGACTCGGGCGCAACGGCGACCGCTCTGATCGACGCGGCACAAATGAGACAGTGACTCGGTAGCGAAGTCAGCGGGCAGGAAAAACGCTTTACAGTCCAGATAGTTGTTGCTAGCCTTTAAACCTGTTTGTGCAAAGATGGCGTGAACCTTCCATGTTCAAAGGGAAACTCGACTTCAAGTTGGATGCGCTCGGCCGGTTGTTGCGGCCGAAGTCTCCGCCGTTGATCGGTGTCGACATCAGCTCCTCCGCAGTCAAGTTCGTCGAGCTGGAAGATGCCGGGCGTGGAAAGCTGCGGATCGAGCGCTACGTGATCGAGCCGCTCGCCAAGGACGCCGTGGTCGACGGCAACATCGTCAATCTCGACCAGGTCTCCGATTCGTTCAAACGCGGCTGGAAAAAGTTGAACAGCCGCGTGCGCAACGTGGCGCTGGCATTGCCCACCGCGGCAGTGATCACCAAGAAAATCGCGGTGCCGGCCAGCCAGCGCGACGAAGAGCTCGAACTCCAGGTCGAGACCGAGGCGAACCAGTACATTCCGTTCGCCCTCGAAGAGGTGAACCTAGACTTTCAGGTACTCGGTCCGTCGCCGACCAGCACCGACGACGTGGAAGTGTTGATCGCTGCGTCGCGCAAGGAAAAGGTCGAGGACCGTGTCGCGGCGGCCGAGGCAGCGGGCTTGAAGGCGGTGGTCGTCGACGTCGAATCCTACGCAACGCAGGCAGCGTTCGAGTTGATCGCGCGCAGCCTGCCCGAAGGCGGGCTCGACCAGACGATCGCGATCGTCGATGTCGGCACCAGCGTGATGAACGTCAACATCGTGCGCAACGGCGAATCGGTGTACCTGCGTGAGCAACCGTTCGGTGGCCAGCAACTGACGCAGGAGATCCAGCGCCACTTCGGTCTGACTGCGGACGAGGCCGAGATCGCCAAGCGCAATGGCGGTCTGCCCGAGAACTACGACGCCGAGGTGCTGCAGCCGTTCATGGACAATCTCGCGCTCGAGATCGCGCGCGTGCTGCAGTTCTTCTACACGTCGACCCAGTACAGCAGCGTCGACCGCCTGCTCCTCGCCGGCGGCTGTGCGGCGATCGCCGATCTGGATGAGACGGTGAGCCGACGCACCCAGGTCGCCACCGTCGTCGCCAATCCGTTTTCGGACATGGACGTGTCGTCGAAGATCCGTCCGCGCCAGCTTCAGCTCGATGCACCGTCGCTGATGGTGGCCTGCGGGCTCGCGCTGCGCCGCTTCGACCCCACCTGACCCCCCGGCGCCGTCGGTCGAATCGATCCACCCGGATCGACCGCCGACGCGCCTACGCCCTGCTTCACACCGTCCCGACCACCCGCCTACCTGCCACCCACGATGATTCGCATAAACCTGCTCCCTCACCGCGAGATGAAACGCGCTGCGCAACAGCGCTCGTTCATCATCGCCGCGGTCGCGATGCTGGCGCTCGGTGTCGGCGTCGTGTTCCTCGTTCACGGCGTGCTGTCGTCGCGCATCGATGGTCAGCAGGCGCGGAACAAGTTCCTCGACCAGGAGATCGCGTCGCTCGACAAGCAGATCGAGGAAATTCGCCGTCTGCGTGATCAGACCCAGCAGCTGCTCGCGCGCAAGCGCGTCGTCGAGACACTGCAGTCCAATCGCGCGGAAGTGGTGCAGCTGTTCGACCAGATCGCACGCCAGTTGCCCGACGGCGTCTATCTGCGCAACATCAAACAGACCGGTACCAAGGTCAACATCGTAGGGCTCGCGCAGTCCAATGCGCGCGTGTCGACGCTGCTGCGCAACCTGGAATCGTCACCCTGGCTCGACAACGCGTCGTTGGTCGAGATCAAGGTCGCGACGGTGAACAACCAGCGGCTGAACGAATTCAACATGAATGTCGACGTCGCGCGCCCGAAGCCGGAACCCACGGCGGCGGCGAAGAAGCCGGTGCCGCCCGCCGGCACGCCGGTCCCGGCGAAGTAGCGCTGCGCGACGCGCACGCCTCGAATCTTCCGACTCCAGCTCCCGACGATGACACTCGACGAACTCAGACGCCTAGACCCGAAGCACATCGGTTCCTGGCCGCTCCCCGTACAGGCGGCCACGCTACTGCTGCTGGTGGTTCTGGTCGTGTTCCTCGGCTACTGGTTCGACTGGCGCAACCAGCTCGCCGAGATCAACACGCTGCGCGAACGCGAATCGACGCTGCGCACGACGTTCCTCGACAAGAAGCGCCAGGCGGTCAACCTGCCGGCGTATCAGAAGCAGCTGGAGGACATCGAGCAAGCTTTCGGCGCGCTGTTGAAGCAACTGCCGAACCGCTCCGAAATGGATGCGCTGCTGACCGACATCAACCAGGCGGGCCTCGGGCGCGGATTGCAGTTCGAACTGTTCAAACCGGCCGCGCAGGAAACCACCTCCGAGTTCTACGCCGAGCTGCCGATCACCATCCGCGTGACCGGGAGCTATCACGAACTCGGTGCATTCGCGAGCGACATCGCGCAGTTGCCGCGAATCGTCACGCTGAACGACATCGCCGTCGCCACCGGCCGCGAAGGCATGCTCACCATGGACGCCACCGCGAAGACATTCCGTTACCTCGACGAGGAAGAACTCGCGAAGCAACGCAAGGCGGCGCAGGCCGCGGTGAAGAAGAAATGACCCCCATGTCCTTCCTTTCCCCCTCGCCGCGTCGCCGGTCACTGCATCGTTTGTCGTCGCACCCCGGCGCGCGCCTCGCCCGCGGCCTGTTGCCCTTCACGCTTGGCCTGATGATGGTCGGCTGCGGTGCCGATCAGTTCCAGGACTTGAAGCAGTTCGTGAACGAGGCAGAGAACGTGGCAGGGGCACGCGCGCGCATCGATCCGTTGCCGAAGGTCGATCCATATCAGCCGTTCATCTACAACCAGGCCGAACTCGAAGACCCCTTCCGCCCGCGCAAGATCGAACCGACGCGCGCGGCGAAAGGTCAGCTGCAACCCGATCTCAACCGTCGACGCGAGCCGCTCGAGGCGTTTCCGCTCGACAACTTGAAGATGGTCGGCACGCTGCAACAGGGTAAGGCGCTGTTCGCGCTGGTGCGCACGCCCGACAACAACCTGTTCAGGGTGCGGCAGAACAATTACATCGGTCAGAACTTCGGATTGATCCAGGAGATCAACGAGACTGGAATGAAGCTCAAGGAACTTGTGCAAGACGGCGCCGGCGAGTGGACCGAACGGGTCACTTCGCTGTTTCTGCAAGACGAAACGGAGGCAAAACGATGAATCGCTCGATCCCGCAATACGCCGCTGACCAAGGGTCGGCGCGTAGCCGGTCGCTTCCCTGGATGCTGTTCTGTACGCTGCTCGCTGTGGCTGGCAGCGTGCTGGCGCAACCCACCGTACAACCGATGGTCGCGGGCAACGCCATTCAATCGGTCAGCGCGGCAGTCGCGCAAGGCGGCAACGTGCTCGTTCGAATCACGCTGAAAGAGGCACCGAAAGCGGTGCCCAACGGCTTCCAGATCACCAACCCGTCGCGGCTCTCGTTCGATTTTCCGAACACGTCCAACGGCACCGGGCGAACCATGCAGGATGTCGCTCAGGGCGATCTGCGCAGCCTGAACCTGGTGCAGGTCGGCGAGCGCACCCGCCTGGTCCTCAACATGACCCGCACCGTGCCGTACGACGCGCGCATCGAGGGCAACACGATCGTCGTATCGCTGCAGGGCGCAGGCGGCATCGCCGCCGGTGTGGCACCCGCGCCTACCCGCTTTGCCGAGGACACCGGCAGCGGCGTCCAGCACAAGGTGCTCAACATCGACTTCCGGCGCACGGCCGAAGGCGCGGGCAACGTGATCATCGACCTGGGCGACAACAACACCGGCATCGACGTCAAGCCGCAGGGTCGCAACATCGTGATCGAGCTGCAGCGCACGCAGATGCCGCAGCACCTGCAGCGCAAACTCGATGTCACCGACTTCGCGACGCCGGTACAGTTCATCACCGCACAGCAATCGGGCGACATGGTGCGACTCGAGGTCACCCCGCGCGGACAATGGGAGCAGTCGGCGTATCAGGCCGACAACCGCTTCATCCTCGAAGTGAAGCCGGTGGTGGAAGACCCGACACGGTTGGGCGGGGGTCAGCGCCGCTACACCGGTGACAAGCTCTCGCTCAACTTTCAGAACGTCGAAGTGCGTGCGGTACTGCAGGTGCTCGCCGATTTCACCGGTCTGAACATCATTACCAGCGACACGGTCAGCGGCAACCTGACGCTGCGTCTGAAAGACGTGCCGTGGGACCAGGCGATGGACATCATCCTCCAGGCCAAAGGTCTGGATATGCGCAAGACCGGCAACGTGATGTGGATCGCGCCGCGCGACGAACTCGCCACCCGCGACAAACTCGAGGCCGAGTCGCGCCAGCAACTGGCCGACCTCGAGCAGGTGCGCACCGAAACCTTCCAGTTGAACTATGCGCGCGCCGACGCCTTCCAGAAGATCCTGACCGATCCGCAGCAGCGCGTACTCTCGCGTCGGGGCAGCGCGGTGATCGACCCCCGCACGAACACCTTGTTCATCCAGGACACGCCGACCAAGCTCGACGAAATGCGCCGCCTGGTACGCCAGATCGACGTTCCGGTGCGCCAGGTGATGATCGAGGCACGGGTCGTCGAAGCCGCCGATACGTTCTCGCGCAACCTCGGCGCGCGGCTCGGCGTGTTCGATCGGCAGGTCGGCGATTCCATCGCCGGGTCGAGCCGCTTGACGATCGGCGGCAATCTGGAGGCAACCGGCTTCCTGACTTCCCAGATCGCCACCCCGATCCCGACCCTGACGCAGGCGCTGGGCGTGAATCTGCCGGCGCAGACGATCGGTGGCGCGCGCCCCGGTGCGTTTTCGTTGATCGTGTTCAACGATAGCCTGACGCGCTTCCTGAACCTCGAGGTACAGGCGCTCCAGGCCGAAGGGCGCGGGCGCATCGTCTCGAGCCCACGCGTGATCACCGCCGACCAGATCGAGGCGACGATCGAGCAGGGTACCGAGATACCGTTCCAGCAGGCGACCGCCAGTGGCGCCACCGCGGTGTCGTTCAAGAAGGCGACGTTGTCGCTGAAGGTTCGCCCGCAGATCACCCCCGACGGCAACGTGATCATGACGTTGAACGTGAACAACGACAGCGTCGGTCAGAACACGCAATCGGGGCCGGCGATCAACACGCGTCAGATTAGCACCCAGGTGCTCGTGGAGAACGGCGGCACCGTGGTGATCGGCGGCATCTACACGCAGGATTCCCGGCAGACGGTAAACAAGGTGCCAATGCTCGGTGATCTGCCGTTCGTCGGCTTCCTGTTCCGCGACCGCTCGATCGTCGACGACAAGCGTGAACTGTTGATCTTCGTGACGCCGCGCGTGCTGAACGATCGACTGTCTTCGCTGTAGCGTTGCGCAGGGCCGGGACTGGGGCGGCCGCGCCGGCGCACCAGTCCTGGAGGCCGGCTGCTCCCGGCAGCGGCCGTTGAACGCCCGGCAGGACGATTGCCGCAGCCTGCGGCGCTACAATCGGGCATGGATAGCATCGATCCCCGCCCCGAGTGTCCCGCCAGCGCCTGTTCGATCGCGGGCAGCGTCTTTCTGGTCGGAATGATGGGCGCAGGAAAAACATCGGTCGGTCGGCTGCTCGCGCATCGACTGAACAAGCGCTTCGTCGATGCCGATCATGAAATCGAGGTTCGCTGCGGCGTGACCATCCCGGTGATCTTCGAGATCGAGGGAGAGGCCGGGTTTCGGCAGCGCGAGCGCGCGATCATCGACGAGTTGACGACGCTGCCCGACATCGTCCTCGCCACCGGCGGCGGCGCCGTGCTGGCCGAAGACAGCCGACAGCATTTGCGCAATCGCGGCCTGGTGGTCTACCTGAAGGCGCCCGCGCACGAAATCTGGCAACGCACGCGGCGCGACCGGAACCGTCCGCTGCTCGCTACCGACGACCCGCATCGGCGCATCGTCGAGTTGCTCACCGCGCGCGACCCGCTGTATGCCGAAGTCGCGCATCTGACCGTCGAGAGCACGCACGACAGCCTCAAATCGATGGTCAACCGGCTGGTCGAGCGCATCGAGAGCCGGACGTGCGGCGTGCCCGGGCGCGCTTCAGACAACGCGCTCGTCGGCGCCGCGGTTGCAGCGACCCCGGCGGACGCCTCCGACGCACGATGAATGCAGCAGTCGGCCGGCAGACGATCGAGGTCGCGCTCGGTGAGCGCAGCTATCCGATCCTGATCGGCCCCGGCGTCGCAGACGACCCCGCCTTGATCGCAACGCATCTGAGCGCCAGGCGTGCGGCGCTGGTGACGAGCGAAATTGTCGCCGCACTCTATCTGGCTCCGGTGTCGGCCGCCCTTGCACGCGCCGGAATCGAGACCGTGCCGATCGTGCTTCCCGACGGCGAGCGACACAAGAACTGGGAGACATTGAATCGCGTCTTCGATCAGCTGATCGAGGCGCGCTGCGACCGGCAGACCCCGGTGATCGCACTCGGCGGCGGGGTGATCGGCGATCTCGCCGGATTTGCCGCAGCGACCTGGCAGCGCGGCGTGCCGTTCGTGCAGATCCCGACGACGCTGCTGGCGCAGGTCGACTCGTCGGTCGGCGGCAAAACGGCGATCAATCATCCGCAGGGCAAGAACATGATCGGCGCCTTCCATCAGCCGCGGCTGGTGCTTGCCGATACCGCGATGCTGAGCACCCTGCCCGAGCGCGAACTCTCCGCCGGCCTGGCCGAAGTGATCAAGTACGGGCTGATTCGCGACGCCGCCTTTCTCGACTGGCTCGAAGCGAACCTGCCACGATTGCTGGAACGCAATCCCGATGCCCTCGCCTATGCGGTGCGTCGGTCGTGCGAACACAAAGCGGAAGTCGTTGCTGCAGACGAGCGCGAGGCGGGTGTGCGCGAGACGCTGAACCTCGGTCACACCTTCGGTCACGCCATCGAGACCGGCGTCGGCTACGGCACCTGGCTGCATGGTGAGGCGATCGCCGCCGGAACGGTAATGGCCGCCGAGATGTCCGCGCGACTGGGCTGGCTCGGCGAGGCCGACGTGGCGCGCGTCAGGCGCCTGTTTGCGCAGGCACGCCTGCCGGTCGATGCCCCGGCCATGGCGCAAACACAATGGCTGGAGTTGATGGGTCACGACAAGAAGGTGCGCGACGGACGCATTCGCCTGGTGCTGCTGCGCGCACTGGGTTCGGCAGTCGTTACCGGCGATTACCCCGCCGACGCGCTGAAGGCGACACTCGCCGACTGCGCGACGACAGCGGGCGATCCGGCAAGCGCCCCCGTGCGCCATGGATGAGCTCGGGCCCGGGGCCGCCGCGCGCGCAAGCACCTTCGTCCGAGCCGGTGCCGTTGCCGGCACACTGGCGCCGTTCGCAGCCTCACCCGAGCATTCGCGCGGGCGCCAATTCGCGGAAGCCGCACCGGTCGGCCGAGACGAATTCCAGCGCGATCGCGACCGGATCATCCATTCCACAGCGTTCCGCCGACTCGAGTACAAGACGCAGGTCTTCGTGAATCACGAAGGCGACCTTTTCCGCACGCGCCTGACGCACAGCCTCGAGGTCGCGCAGATCGCGCGCTCGATCGCCCGCAACCTCGGCTTGAACGAAACGCTGACCGAGGCGATCTCGCTCGCGCACGACCTGGGCCACACCCCGTTCGGACATGCCGGACAGGATGCGCTGAATGCCTGCATGCGCGAGTACGGCGGCTTCGAGCACAACCTTCAATCGCTGCGGGTGGTCGACCTGCTCGAAGAGCGCTACCCCGACTTCGATGGGCTCAACCTTTCGTTCGAGACGCGCGAGGGCATCCTGAAGCATTGTTCACGGCGCAATGCCGAGCAACTGGGCCCGATCGGCGAACGTTTCCTGCGTGGCGAGCAACCCTCGCTCGAAGCGCAGTTGGCGAATCTCGCCGACGAGCTCGCGTACAACAATCACGATGTCGACGACGGTTTGCGCTCGGGCCTGATCGGCATCGACCAGCTCGAGGAGGTCGACATCTTCGCGCGCCATGTGCGGGCGGTGCGCGGGCGCTATCCCGGCCTGACCGGGCGGCGCCTGGTCCATGAGACGGTGCGGCGGATGATCAACACCCTGGTGCTCGATCTCACGGAAGAAAGCGCGCGGCGCATCGAAGGCCAGCACCCGGACTCGCTCGATGCGGTGCGCGCCGCGCCGGCGCTCATCGGTTTCGGCGCAGCGATCGCCACCGAGCAGGCGGCGTTGAAGCAGTTCCTGCGCGACGCGCTGTATCGACACTATCGGGTCGTGCGGATGAGCACCAAGTCGCAACGCATCGTCTCCGACCTGTTCGGGGCGTTCATGGCCGACCGCCGCCTGCTGCCCCCGCAGGATCAGGTGCGCGCGGAGATCGACCCGCCCCGCGCCATTGCGGACTACATCGCCGGCATGACCGATCGCTACGCGATTCTGGAGCATCGCCGGCTGTTCAGCGTCGACGAGCATTGAGGCGCAAGCACGGATCTGCGGGCGTTCAGCGGCTGACCCGGCTGCCCGCAGTGGACACTCTTGACTTGCACGAAGGGGACATTCCGGCTTTACGCTGACAGCGCGGCGGTCGGCGTTGCTGCGACGCGACGGCGCCTGTTACACTTGTGTGTTCGACCGTCTGGTTCGCGCGCAGGTTAACGCCGCCGCTTCCACCACGCAGCCGGTTCGACTGTTCCGAAAGCCGCGCCCGTCGCGGCTTTCGTCGCCTTGGGTGGACCCTGCGCGACCGGGTGGTCCGCGCGAAGCCCGCCCCCTTCCTGAATCGAGGTCGGCATGAGTGAATCGCCACGTCTTCCGAGTGTCCCGCGCCCCGCTGCGCAGGGACTGTATGACCCGGCCCAGGAACACGACGCGTGCGGCGTGGGTTTCGTCGCGCATATCAAGGGGCAGAAGAGTCACGCGATCGTCGAGCAGGGACTGCTGATCCTCAAGAATCTTACGCACCGGGGTGCGGTCGGCGCCGACCCGAAAGCGAGCGACGGCGCCGGCGTGCTGATCCAGATTCCCGATGCATTCTTCCGCGAAGAGATGGCCCGGCAAGGCATCGAGTTGCCGCCGCCGGGCGAGTACGGGGTCGGCTTCGTGTTCCTGCCGCGCGAGCCGGCAAGCCGTTACGCCTGCGAGCGCGAGATCGAGCGCTCGATCTGGGCCGAGGGTCAGGTCCTGCTCGGCTGGCGCGACGTGCCGGTCGACAGCAGCGTGCTGGGCGAGAGCGTGAAGCCGATCGAACCGGTGATCCGCCAGGTGTTCATCGGCCGCGGCGCCGGAGTTACCGTCACCGACGCGCTCGAACGCAAGCTCTTCATCATCCGCAAGTCCTCGGGGCATGCGATCCAGTCGCTGCAACTCGCCCATGGCAAGGAGTTCTACGTACCGTCGATGTCGGCGCGTACGCTCGTCTACAAGGGGATGCTGCTCGCCGAGAGCCTCGCCGACTACTTCGTCGATCTGAAAGATCACCGCGTCACCTCGGCGCTCGCGCTCGCGCACCAGCGCTTCTCGACCAATACCTTCCCGACCTGGGATCTCGCGCATCCGTTCCGGATGATCGCGCACAACGGCGAGATCAACACGCTGCGCGGCAACGTCAACTGGATCCGCGCGCGCCAGGCGGCGATCTCCTCGCCGGTGCTGGGCGAGGATCTCAAAAAGATCTGGCCGTTGATCTACGACGGTCAGTCGGATTCAGCGTCGTTCGACAATGCACTCGAGCTGCTGGTGATGGGCGGCTACTCGCTCGCGCACGCCATGATGATGATGGTGCCTGAAGCCTGGGCCGGCAATCCGATGATGGATGAGGAGCGCCGCTCGTTCTACGAGTACAACGCAGCGCTGATGGAGCCGTGGGACGGCCCGGCGGCGATCGCCTTCACCAACGGCCGCCAGATCGGCGCCACGCTCGACCGCAATGGCCTGCGCCCGGCGCGCTATCTCGTCACTCGCGACGGCCGCATCATCATGGCCTCCGAGATGGGCGTGCTGGCGATTCCG
>JACMMK010000325.1 GCA_014379045.1 Burkholderiales bacterium | reverse complement strand
CGCTCGCCCCGGCGCCGATCGAGCGCTTCGAATCGCTCGAGCAGCTGCGCGCGCTGTGGCATGGTGTACCGATCGTGGTCGAGATCGCGTCGCACGCGCCCGCCGCCGGCGTCGACACGCCCGAAGATCTCGCCCGCGTACGCAGCGCACTGGGGCCGGACCGGGCACCGTCCGATCGCCCCCCCCCAGCGCAAGGGCGTTGCGTATAATCCGACGCGGATTGCTGTTTCCAACAATAGATCAACGATCGCGCGCGTTCGCCGATCCGAGTTCCCGGATCTTGTTCTCATCGTCGTCGGCGGGGACTCGCATCATCGCGGAACTGCGCGCCGGCGCTACGCGTGGTTGACACCGCTCACAGACTCCGCAGCGCAGTTTTGCCCCCAATCGTTCAATTTCCGGTTCACCCAGCTCGCGGCAGTCGGCCCGGGCACCGACCAGAGGAGTCGCCACCGCACGGGCCATGTTGCCGGCGGGAAGAGCTTTCGACCCATGCGCATACTCCTGTTAGGGCCCCCGGGGGCAGGCAAAGGAACGCAAGCCGTCTTTCTGCGTGATCGCTTCAAGATCCCGCAGATCTCGACCGGCGACATGCTGCGTGCAGCAGTCAAGGCCGGCACACCGCTGGGGATCGCGGCGAAGAAGGTGATGGATGCCGGCGAACTCGTCTCCGATGACATCATCATCGGGCTGGTCAAGGATCGTCTGAGCGCACCGGACTGCGCGCCGGGGTATCTGTTCGACGGGTTTCCGCGCACGATCCCGCAGGCCGACGCGATGCGCGCGGCGGCGGTGACGATCAACCACGTGCTCGAGATTGCCGTCGAAGACGCCGAACTGATCCGGCGCGTGAGCGGCCGACGCGTACATCCCGCGTCGGGACGTACGTATCACGACGTGTACGCACCGCCGAAGACTGCGGGTCTCGACGATGTGACCGGCGAGCCGTTGATCCAGCGCGACGACGACCGCGAAGAGACGGTGCGCAACCGCCTCGAGGTTTATCGCCGCCAGACCCGACCACTGGTCGACTACTACAGGCAGTGGGCAACCGCGGGGGGTGCAGGCGCGCCGCACTATGCCTGCATCCCCGGAATCGGCACCGTCGACGAGGTCGGCACGCGCCTGCTCACGGCGATCGCCGGCGGCAAGAGCGATGCCGGCTAACGCGTTCTATGCACAGTCGGGGGGCGTCACCGCCGTGATCAACGCGAGCGCGGCGGGCGTGATCGAGACCGCGCGTCGGCATCGCTCGAAGATCGGGAAGGTGTTCGCCGGCCGCGACGGCATCATCGGCGCGCTGACCGAAGACCTCATCGATACCGACCGCGAAAGCGCCTCGGCGATCACCGCGCTCACACGCACGCCCGGCGGCGCGTTCGGCTCGTGCCGGTACAAACTGAAGGGGCTCGACGAACATCGGGCGCAATACGAGCGCCTGATCGACGTGTTCCGCGCGCACGACATCGGCTACTTCTTCTACAACGGCGGTAACGACTCCGCCGACACCTGTCTGAAGGTCTCGCAACTGTCGTCGGCACTCGGTTACCCGCTCGTGTGCGTGCATATCCCCAAGACGGTCGACAACGATCTCGCAGGCACCGACAACTGTCCCGGGTTCGGCTCGGTGGCGAAGTATGTCGCCACCTCGATGCGCGAAGCGGCCTTCGACGTCGCGTCGATGGCGCGCACGTCGACCACCGTGTTCGTGCTCGAGGTCATGGGTCGACATGCGGGGTGGATCACCGCCGCGGTCGGACTGGCCGACGACGACGAGCACCCGATCCCGCTGCTGCTGCTGTTCCCCGAGATCGCCTTCGACGAGGCGAAGTTTCTCGCCCGCGTCGACGCGATGGTGAAGACCCGCGGCTACTGCTGCATCGGCGTGTCGGAAGGCCTGCGCGACGCCGACGGCAAATTCCTGAGCGAATCGGGCTTGCGCGATTCGTTCGGCCATGCCCAACTCGGCGGTGTTGGCGAGCTGATTGCCAAATTGACGCGCGAGAAGCTCGGGCACAAGTATCACTTCGCGCTGGCCGACTATCTGCAGCGCTCGGCGCGCCACATCGCGTCGAAGACCGACCTCGCGCAGGCGTATGCGGTCGGGCGGGCAGGCGTACGGGCCGCGCTCGACGGCGACAACGCCGTGATGATCTCGATCGTGCGCAGCTCCGACGTTCCCTATCGCTGGTCGGTCGGGCGCGTGCCGCTGACGCGCGTCGCCAATCGCGAGCACATGGTGCCACGCGGTTTCATCAGCCGTGACGGCTTCGGCATCACCGCGAAGGCACGCGCTTATCTGCAGCCGCTGATCGAAGGGGAGGACCCGCCCCCGTTTCGTCGCGGGTTGCCGCGCTTCGTACGGCTCAAGAACATCGCTGTCGTGAAACAGCTCCCCCCGTTCACGATCTGAACCGAAACTCCGCCTGGCGCGCTCAGCGGTTCGGTGATCAGTACCCGCACCATTTCAGTCGATCCGAGTCATCCAAGCAGGGAGTTCCAGATGTCTGCAGCACTGTGGTTTGCCTTGGCCTGTTCCGCCGCCGCGATCGTCTACGGGATCGTGTCCACGCAATGGATTCTCAAGCAGCCGAGCGGTAACGAGCGCATGCGCGAGATCGCCGCGGCAGTGCAGGCGGGTGCTGCCGCCTATCTGAACCGGCAATACACGACGATCGCGCTGGTCGGCGTGGTGCTGTTCGTGCTGATCGGGTTCGTTCTGTCCTGGCTGACCGCGTTCGGCTTCCTGGTCGGTGCCGTGTTCTCGGGCGCGGCCGGCTACATCGGCATGAACGTGTCGGTGCGCGCCAATGTGCGCACCGCCGAGGCGGCGCGCATCGGTCTCAACGAAGCGCTGGCGGTGGCGTTCCGGGGCGGTGCGATCACCGGCATGCTGGTGGTCGGGCTCGGACTGCTCTCGGTCGCGGGCTATTACGGCATCCTGGTCGAACTGGGCTACGACGTCCAGACCACCGTGCTCAACGCGATGATCGGTCTCGCGTTCGGCAGCTCGCTGATCTCGATCTTCGCGCGCCTGGGCGGGGGCATCTTCACCAAGGGCGCCGACGTCGGTGCCGACCTCGTGGGCAAGGTCGAAGCCGGTATCCCCGAGGACGATCCGCGCAACCCCGCGGTGATCGCCGACAACGTCGGCGACAACGTCGGTGACTGTGCAGGGATGGCCGCCGATCTGTTCGAGACCTATGCGGTGACGGTGATCGCGACGATGCTGGTCGGCGCGATGTTCATCGGCGACCTCGGTCCGAATGCGATCTTGTATCCGCTGGTGCTGGGCGGGGCGTCGATCATCGCCTCGATCATCGGCTGCTTCTTCGTGAAGGCGTCCCCCGGCGGCAAGATCATGAACGCGTTGTACAAGGGCGTGGTGGTGGCCGGGTTGCTGTCGGCGATCGCGTTCTACCCGATCACCCAGTCGATGATGGCGCAGTCGACGATCGGGCCGATGGCGCTGTATTTCTGCGCGCTGATCGGCCTCGCACTGACCGCCGCGATGGTGGTGATCACCGAGTACTACACCGCGACCGAGTACGCACCGGTGCGCCATGTCGCCCAGTCGTGTACCACCGGGCACGCGACGAACATCATCGCGGGCATCGGCGTGTCGATGAAATCGACGGCCGCACCGGTGCTCGCCGTGTGCCTCGCGATCTTCGGTGCGTTCGAACTCGGCGGGTTGTACGGCATCGCGATCTCGGCGACCGCGATGTTGTCGATGACCGGCGTCATCGTGGCGCTCGACGCCTACGGGCCGATCACCGACAACGCCGGGGGCATCGCCGAGATGTCCGACATGCCGAAATCGGTGCGCGACATCACCGATCCGCTCGACGCCGTGGGCAACACAACGAAAGCCGTGACCAAGGGCTATGCGATCGGCTCCGCGGGCCTCGCCGCGCTGGTGCTGTTCGCCGACTACACGCACAAGCTCGAGATCACCAATCCCGGCGTCACCTTCACCTTCAGCCTGTCGGACCCGATGGTGATCATCGGTCTGTTCATCGGGGGCCTGATCCCGTTCCTGTTCGGGGCGATGGCGATGGAGGCGGTCGGTCGCTCGGCGAGCGCGGTGGTGGTCGAAGTTAGGCGCCAGTTCAAGGAGATCCCCGGCATCATGGAGGGCACCGCGAAACCCGACTACTCGCGCGCCGTCGACATGCTGACCAAGGCGGCGATCAAGGAGATGATGATCCCGTCGCTGCTGCCGGTGCTGGTGCCGATCGCGGTCGGGTTCCTGCTCGGGCCGATCGCGCTCGGCGGACTGCTGATGGGCACGATCGTCACCGGACTGTTCGTCGCGATTTCGATGACTACCGGCGGCGGCGCCTGGGATAACGCGAAGAAATACATCGAGGAAGGCCATCACGGCGGCAAGGGCTCGGACGCACACAAGGCAGCGGTCACCGGCGACACCGTCGGCGATCCTTACAAGGACACCGCGGGGCCGGCGGTCAACCCGATGATCAAGATCACCAACATCGTCGCCCTCCTGCTG
>JACMMK010000324.1 GCA_014379045.1 Burkholderiales bacterium | reverse complement strand
CGCGGCGCTGCGCAACGGTGCCGACGGCGCCGCCGAACGCCTTTTCGTCGATGAAGCATTCGCCGCATCGGCGCGCGTCCTCGGCGCGCAGCTCGAGGTAATGCAGGCGCTCGCGCGCGGGGATCCTGGCAGCGCGCAGCGCATCTACGTCGAGCGCGAGATCGAAGCCGAGATCAAGCTCGCGCTGGCGCTGTCGAGGCTGATCGAGAGCCAGCGTAGCAGCGCGCTGTCGATCGCGCTGCAGGCCGGCGAACAGAGTCGACGAAGCTTCCATCTGCTCGCAGCCGCCGTCGCGCTGGTGATCGCCGGCGTCGGCGTCGCCGGCTACGGCCTGGTGCGGCGCGCGATCCGCCACGAGGCCGACCTGTATCGCGAGAAGGAACTCGCCGAAGTCACTTTGCAGTCGATCAACGACGGCGTGATCACGGTCGATGTGGAGGGTCGTGTCGAGTTCATGAATCCCGTAGCCGAGTCGTTGAGCGGATGGCGTGCCGAAGAGGCCAAGCTGCGCCCACTCGCACAGGTCTATCCGCTGATCGAGGAGCGTACGCGCGAAGTGCACTGCTTCGAACCCTGGCGTGCGAACGCGGCGGCACGGCGCACCGACAACGACACGCCGCTGCGGCTCGCCTCGCGTGACGGACGCGAAACATCGATCCGCCACTCGTTCGCCCCCGTGCGTGACCTCGCTGGCGCACCTGCCGGCGCGATCGTGGTGTTCCACGACGACTCGAACCTGCGCTCGCTGGCGCAGCAACTGTCGTGGCAGGCGAGCCACGACGCATTGACCGGTCTCGCAAACCGGCGCGAGTTCGAGCGCTGTCTGACCGATCTGCTCGGGTCGGCCGCAAGTGGCAGCAAGACACATGCGCTGCTCTACATGGACCTCGACCACTTCAAGGCCGTCAACGATAACGGCGGGCACGCGGCCGGTGATGAGCTGTTGCGCCAGCTGACGACGGTCATGCAGTCTCCGATGCGTGCCAGCGATCTGCTCGCCCGAATCGGCGGCGACGAGTTCGGCGCACTGCTCGAATCCTGTCCTCCCGACCAGGCGGTGCGCATCGCCAACGAGATCCGGGAAGCGGTCAACGCGTTGGCGTTCGTGTGGCAGGGCCGGCAATTCAAGGTCGGCGTGACCATCGGTCTGATGCCGATCGACGCGAGCAGCGGCTCGGTGCCCCAGGTCATCGCGGCCGCCGACGCACTCTGTTACCAGGCGAAGGCCGATGGACGCGATCGCGTCCAGCTCTATCGACCGGACGAGGACAGCGGACGCCGCCGCTCGTCCGACGCGCAGATGATCTCGCAGATCAGCGAAGCCTTCGAAATGGGCCGTTTCGTGCTGTATGCGCAGACGGTGGCGCCTCTGCGCGTCGAACTCGCCGGCAGCACGCACCGCGAAGTGCTGGTGCGCATGCTCGATGCGCAGGACAACCTCGTGCTGCCCTCGGTGTTCCTGCCCGCGGCGGAGCGCTACGAACTGCTGACCTCGATCGATCGCTGGGTGTTGCGCACGCTGGCAAGTCAACTGGCGGAGCGCCGCGCGCGTGCGGATCGGCAGGACGTCACGATGCGCCACTGTGTCAACGTGTCATCGGTCAGCCTGCAGGATCCGGAGTTTCGCGCGTTCGTGCGCGGGCTGGTGGAGAGTCATCGGTTGCCGCCCGGACAGCTCTGTCTCGAACTGACCGAGGTCGGCGCGATGTCCAATCTGACGCGGATCGCCGACGCGATGCACGAACTGCGCAGCGCGGGCTGCAGCTTCGCGCTGGACGATTTCGGCGGCGGTCTGTCGTCGTTCTCGTACCTGCGCTACCTGCCGATCGACTACCTGAAGATCGAGGCGAGCTTCGTGCGCGACATGCTCGACGATCCGATGGACTGCGCGATCGTCGACTCGATCGCGCGCATTGGGCATGTGCTCGGTATCCACACCGTCGCCCAGGGCGTCGAGGATGTAAGCACCGCCGAAAAGCTGAAGGCGCTCGGCATCGACTATGCGCAGGGCAACCAGTTCGGCGCACCGCGTCCGCTGATCGAGGCAGGCGCTCGCCCCGATCTGGCGACGCCGGTGCCGGCATCCCCGCTCGCGCCGCAGATTCTCAGCCTGCGCAACAGCACGCCGTTTCAGGTGATCCAGTGAGTGCGATGTCGAGGCGCACGACGTTCAGTCACCGATACAATGGCGCGGTGATGCTCTGCCGGATCGACATCCGCCGACGCAGCCGGTCCTGCGCCGAACTGCGGCCGGATTGCGCTTGCCGCTGCACGACGCATCGGCGACACTCTTACACGATGATCAAACCCGAGACGATCAGGGGCTGCCGCAATGAGTGAGCGTTTGATTCTTGCAGCGGACGTGGGCGCCAGCAAGACACGGGTGCTCGCCGAGTCGGTTGCTGCCCATACGGTGGTGCACGAGGTCGAATACGAGAACGCAAACCACGTCTCGGTGGCCGAGATTCTGGCCGAGTTCGTGACCGCGTCGCCGATCCGGGCGGTCGGCGGCGAGTTCGTCACCGCGTCGCTGGCGGTGGCGGGGCCGACCGACGGACTGTTCTGCAGGATGACCAATCGCGCGTGGGATATCGAGGCGCGCGATCTCTCGATGCGTCTGGCCATTCCCACGGTGCGCCTCGTCAACGACGTCCAGGCAGCCGCCTACGGTGTCGGCCAACTGGCACCTGCCGACATGGTGCGTCTGCAGGCGGGCAGTGCAGTCGCCGGTGCGCCGCGCGTCGTGCTGGCGCCGGGCAGCGGCCTCGGCATCGGTTATGCGGTGAGCCAGCCTGCCGGATATCTCGCGTATCCGTCCGAAGCCGGGCATGCGGATTTCGCGCCCTGCGACGAACTTCAGGTCGAGCTGCTCACCCATCTGCGGGGTCGCTTCGGCCATGTGTCGTGGGAGCGCGTGCTTTCCGGCCCGGGGCTCGCGAGCATTTTCGAGTTCCTGATCATCCGCAAGCACGCGACCGTCACGTCCGATCTCGTGCAGGACGTCGAGCGACGCGGCGGTCTCGCGGTGACCGAAGCTGCGTTGAAGGGGGGTCATACGCTCGCACGCACCGCGATGTCGATCTTCATCACTGCCTACGGCGCGCTCGCGGGCAGCCTTGCGCTTACCTTCATGCCGCGTGGGGGGATCTATCTGGGCGGGGGCATCACGCCGCAGATCATCGATGCGATGCGCGACGGACAGTTCATGCAGGCGTTCGCCGCAAAAGGCCGCTTCGCCGATCAGGTCGCGCAGATTCCGGTGTACATCGTGCTTGGTCGCAATCCGAACCTGCTCGGTGCAGCGATGATCGCCCGGCATTTCGCGAGTTGAATCCTCGACGCGTCCAAGATGCGTGCGCTGAGCGCAACTGAGCGACCGTCGCCGAAACGCAGTCGTCAGTAACCGATCGCCGCCCCGTCGCTGCGGGGATCGGACCCGCCATAACGCAGCGCGCTCTGCGGGTCGATGACTATGCCGTGGGCATGGCCGGCGAGTTCGTTCCATGCGCCTCCACAGACGTCCGTGCCGGAACGCCATCGATGCGATCAGCGTATGCAGCGGCGTCTTCCCCGGTTCCAGGCGGTTGGGATGCGCAGGCTCGAGCGAGAAGTAGGCGCTGCGGTTCTGCAGCACGACACCGGTGCCGCCGGCGACGAAGCCCGAGCCGAATATTCCGTAAGGACTGTGGATCAGCGACACCGCGTTGCCTTCGGCATCGACGCGGCGGCGCGCGTAGTCTCAGCGCGTGAGTTTGCCGAGCGCCGCGGCGGCGAGTTCGGCGCGCGTGTTGATGTTGTCGAACGCCGACGGGTCCTCGTCGAACGCGACTTCCTCGAACGCCAGCGAGGCAGTCCACAGGTCGATCTTGCGGCCGCCGCTTTCGAGGAACGCGCTCAGGGCAGCGAGCAGGTCGCGCCGGCACAGGGCGAAGACCGGATGCACCTGCGTGCCGGTGCGCGCGAGCGTGACCACGGCGCGTCCGGCATCGATCGGCGCGCGCAACCGGGCCACGAGGTCGGCCGGAAGAAACGGGGAGTCGCACGGCGCGGTTACCACGAGCGGATGCGCCGCCTCGGTGAGCCCCCGGTGCAACCCCGCGAGCGGCCCCGCGAAGCCGCCGACGAGATCGGGTACCACACGGTGCCCGAACGATGCATAGCGATCGAGGTTCTGGTTCGCGTTGAGCAGCACCTCGTCGACCTGTGCCGCAAGGCGGTCGATCACATGCGCGACCATCGGTCGGCCGTCGAGTTCCTGCAGTCCCTTGTCGACGCCGCCCATGCGCCGGCCGAGGCCGCCGGCGAGGACGACGCCGGTGACCTGCATCGCAGCCGCGGAGGAGCCCAGCGGGTCGCTCATCGTCCTTCTCCACTGTTCCTGCTGGAAGGACGCCCAGGGACGATGAGCGAGCCCGACTCGGCTACGTCGATCCCGTCACCTTTCAGGGGACGGGTCCCTCGCCGCGGGCCTCGCGGGGCGCCTCCGACCAACCGGGCACATCCCGCAAATGCGCTGTCGGCGCCAGAGCCCGACTCGGCTACGTCGATCCTGTCACCTTTCAGGTGACGGGGCCCTCGCCGCGGGCCTCGCGGGGCGCCTCCGAGAATCCGTGCGTGTTCGACCATTGCGCTGTCGGCG
>JACMMK010000033.1 GCA_014379045.1 Burkholderiales bacterium | reverse complement strand
GCGAATCGCGCGCGCGATGCCGACGCCGATGTCCTCGGCGTGCAGCACGCGAAACGCGGCCTTGCACAGCGGCCTGGCGATGGCGAGTTGATCCATCTCTTCGTAGTCGCCCTGCTGCAGATCGACGATCTCGCGCTCGCTCGAGCCGCTGATCAGGATCATCGGAAAGCAATTGGTGGTGGCGTTGCTCAGTGCCGTCAAGCCGTTCAGAAAGCCGGGGGCGGAGACGGTCAGACAGATGCCCGGCTTCTGCGTCATGAAGCCGGCGATGGCGGCCGCGTGACCCGCGTTCTGCTCGTGACGGAAAGAGATCATGCGCATGCCTTCGGCCTGGATCATCCGCGTCAGGTCGGTGATCGGAATACCGGGCAGGCCGAAGATCGTGTCGATGCCGTTCAGCTTGAGCGCATCGATGACCAGATGGAAGCCGTCGGTAGCCTGCGCTGGCGCATCGGTGGCGGTACCGGAATGCTGCAGCAGGTCGCGTGCAGCGGGGACTTGCGATTCCGCGATGCCCATGGAAGCTCCTCCTCGAGAGAGCTCGTATAGTAGGAACGAGGAGGTTCGTCGCCCTTGACTGCGGTCAAGTTTGACCGGCGGCAACGGTCGCAATGCCTGCTTCGCATTGCACCATGGCAGGCGAACCCGGGCGACGCGAGCGTCGCTGCGGACCTTCAGCCAGTTCTGAAAGAGGTCACGCATTCGCTTTCGTCGTCATCGGTCCTGTCACTTTGCTGCAGCGCAGGGACGCGTGGGGTCTATACTCCGCTCGACCGTTTTTCGAGGACCTCTCAGGCTGCGTTGCAGCGACTCGCGATGACCAGCGTTGCCAAGCATCCCCACGCGGCTGCCATCCGGATCCAGCTCAGGCGGAATCTGCTTCTGGACTCACTGCCCGAAGCCGCCTGGACGGAACTCGAACCGATGCTGTCGGTGATCGACCGGCGCAAGGGCGACCTGCTCGAGTGCCAGGGCGCGATCAGCATGGAGCAGTACTTCATCCTCGATGGCATCCTCAAGCGCGTGGTGTCCAACGCCGAGGGGAAGGAGATGATCCTTCGCTTTGCCAGCGAGCAGGACTTCGACACGAGTTATGCGGCCTGGCGGCTGGGCACGCCGATCCCGTTCTCGATCCGTGCAGTGACGCCCGTGCGCGCGGCGACGCTCGGCATGGAGGAATGGGTCGAGTTCATCGAGCGCTTTCCGCTGCTGAAGCGCCGTTTCGAATTCGAGGTGATGAAGCTGATGAGCGAGGTGATGGCGCACACGATCACCCTGCATCTGCTCGATGCCCCCGGGCGCGTCGCGCGCTTCATCCGCAAGCACGGTCCGCTGGTCGAGCGCCTGCCCAAGAAGGAACTGGCCGCGTACCTGAACCTGTCGCCCGAGACGTTGTCGAGACTCAAGCAGCGCGGCAAGATTTCGGTCTGAGCGCGCAGCGGGTCGCCTAGAGCACGACGCGGCGTCGACGCTCGCGCAGCGCGCTGATGAACGGCCAAAGCAGCAGCAGTAGTGCCGCCGTGCTGATGCCGCCCACTAGCCAGTTCGACCACAGGATCGACACACTGCCCTGCGACATCAGCATCGACTGCCGGAACGAGTCTTCGGCACGGTCTCCCAGCACGAGCGCGAGCACCATCGGCGCCATCGGATAGTCGAGCTTTTTGAACACGTAGCCGACGACACCGAACAGCATCATCAGCCAGACGTCGAGCATCGCATTGTTGACCGTGTAGGCGCCGATCGCGCAGACCACGATGATCACCGGCGCGATGATCGAGAACGGGATGCGCAGGATCGCGGCGAACAACGGCACCGTCGTCAGCACGACGATCAGACCGACGATGTTGCCGAGATACATGCTCGCGATCAGTCCCCAGACGAAGTCCTTCTGCTCGACGAACAACAGCGGGCCCGGCTGCAGCCCCCAGATCAGCAGCCCGCCCAGCAGCACTGCGGCCGTGGGCGACCCGGGGATGCCGAGTGCGAGCATCGGCAGCAGCGCCGCGGTGCCGGCGGCATGCGCGGCGGTCTCCGGGGCGACCACGCCCTCCATCTCGCCCTTGCCGAAATTGTGTCCGTTCTTGGAGATCTGCTTGGCGACGCCGTAACTCATGAACGATGCCGGCGTGGCTCCGCCCGGCGTCACGCCCATCCAGCAGCCGATCAGGCAGGCGCGCAGCGAGGTCGCCCAGAACTTCGGCAGTTGCGCCCAGGTCTGGAACACCACGCGCGCATTGATCTTGGCGCTGCGACCCTTGAACTCGAGCCCCTCCTCCATCGTCAGCAGTATTTCGCCGATGCCGAACAACCCGATCACCACGACCAGAAAATCGACGCCGCGCAGCAGTTCGGTGCTGCCGAACGTGAGGCGCAACTGACCCGTGACGGTATCCATGCCCACCGCAGCGAGCCCGAACCCGAGCATCATCGCGGCGATGGTTTTCCAGGGCGAGCCCTTGCCCATGCCGACGAAACTGCAGAACGCGAGCAGATAGACCGCGAAGTATTCCGGTGGACCGAACTTCAACGCGAATTCGGCCACCAGCGGCGCGAGGAACGTGATCATCACGACCGCGAAGAACGCGCCGATGAACGACCCGGTGAATGCGGCGGTCAGTGCCTCGCCCGCGCGCCCCTGTTGCGCCATCGGATGCCCGTCGAAGGTGGTCGCAACCGACCACGGCTCGCCTGGAATGTTGAACAGAATCGACGTGATCGCGCCGCCGAACAACGCGCCCCAGTAGATGCACGAGAGCATGATGATCGCCGAGGTCGGCGACATCGTGAACGTGAGCGGCAGCAGGATGGCGATGCCGTTCGCGCCCCCCAGCCCGGGCAGCACGCCGATCAGCACCCCGAGGACGATGCCCAGGAACATCAGCAGCACGTTCTGCAGCGTGAGCGCGACGGCAAAGCCATGCATCAGCGATTGCAGTTCATCCATGACTCAGAACCCCAGCGCGCGTTCGATGAAGCCCTTGGGCAACGGGATACTGAACCAGCGTTCGAACAGCACGAACGCGAACAGGCCCACCGAGACGCCGACGGTGACGCCGCGCTTCCAGGTGTAGTGGCCCAGGAACACCATGAACACCGCGATATAGCAGGCCGAAGCCAGGTAGATGCCGACGAACTCGATCGCGAGCACGTAGCCCAGCGCCGGCAGCAGCACGACGAGCACGTCCTTGAACTGCCCGCGCTCGACGAAGGCGGCGCGTGGCTGCCTGCACAGGCGCACGCCCTGCACCAGCAGCACCACGGACGCGATCGCGATGATGAGCCCGGTATAGAACGGGAAGTATCCCGGCTCAGGGCCATCGCTGCCCCACGCCGCCCCCAGCCGATAGCTGTCGAACATCACCACCGCGGCGAACGCGAAGAACAGCGCCGCGACCACGATTTCCATCGTCGCGGTGTCGACGACGCCGCGGTGATCCTTTTCCGGTTGCCCCACGCCGCCCCCGACTCGCACTGTGTTGACACGCACGCGCCCGTGTCGCCACGCGCGCGGCCGCGGCTTACTTCGTCACCCAGCCCGCTTCCTTCATCAGGCCACGGTGCTCTTCCTTGGTGCGCGTCAGCCATTTGACGAACGCATCGCCTTCGAGCGCGCTGGGGTTGAACGCGCCGTCTTCGATGAACTTCTTCCATTCCGGCGTCTCGCGCACGCGGCGCATCACGCCCGCGTAGTAATCGCGCTGTGCCGGCGTCACGCCGCCTGGCATGAAGATGCCGCGAAGCATCACGTAATCGGTCGGCACGCCTGCCTCACGGCAGGTCGGCACGTCGTTCCAGGACATCGACTCGGTCAGCCGGGCCTTGTACGGCATCCGCTCGTCATCGAACACGCACAGCGGCTTGAGGGCGCCCGCACGCCATTGCGCGACGGCCTCGATCGGGTTGTTCACGGTCGCGTCGACATGACCGCCGACCAGCTGCGTCGCGACTTCGCCGCCGCCCTTGAACGGGATGTAGATGAACTTGACGCCGGTGGCGCGCTCGATGCTGACCGTGATGATCTGGTCTTCCTGACGCGCGCCGGTGCCGCCCATGCGCATCTTGCCGCCGCCGGCGCGTACCTGTTCGAGGAACTCCTTGGCGGTCTTGGCGTTGTTCTTCGCATTCACCCACAGCACGAACTGGTCGAGCGCCATCATCGTTACCGGCGTGAACTCGGTCCAGTCGAAGGTGGCGGTGGACAGTGCGGTCGTGAACAGGTTCGACAGCGTGATCACGATCTTGTGCGGATCGCCCTTCGCACCCTTGATCTCGAGGAAGCCTTCGGCACCGGCGCCGCCGCCCTTGTTGACGACGATGATCGGCTGCTTCATGAGGCCGTTCTTTTGGATGATGCCCTGGATCAGGCGCGCCATCTGGTCGGCGCCACCGCCCGTGCCCGCCGGAACGATGAACTCGACGGTACGCGTCGGCTCCCACGCCTGCGCATGCGCCGAGTCGACGAGCGGGAGCGATGCGAGGAGGCCGGTCAGACCGAGTACCGACGACACGATCCGCAAGCGCCGTTGCCATGTTCCGGGCACGCGGGTGCCCGCGGGTGTCCGTGAGGACGCCTGATTGTTCATCCACTTCTCCAGGGTCGATACTTCATGGTCCCGGTCGTGGCCGGAACTCTACGGGCGAGTACGATGCGACGGCGGCGACGTCCCGCTATCACATATCGTCGACGTGCGATTCGACTATGTCACACCGCCGCGAAGTGTCCAGGAACTAAGGCGCAAGTTCGACCACCTTGCGCGGTCGCGCCGCCGCTTTTCGGGCCAGGATGAAACCGATCGCGATCACGATCGCTGCACCCAGCGCGGTAATGCGTACTCGGCCCAGGGCCAGTTGGTAGCCACCCAATCCTGAATCGCGATGTCGTGGATGAACATGCCGACCGCGATCCATCCGAGCAAGCCACCGCCAAGGATGATGATCCACGGAAAGCGATCCATCAGCTTCAGGATGATCGTACTGCAGTAAACGATGATCGGGATGCTCACGATGAGCCCGAACACGATCAAGGCCCAACTGTCCTTCGCGGCCCCGGCGACCGCGACCACGTTGTCGAGACTCATCACGAGATCGGCGACGATGATCGTCTTGATCGCCCCCGGGAGCGTATTGGCGCCGGCCACATCGCCGTGTGCCTCTTCTTCATGCGGGATCACCAGCTTGACGGCAATCCAAGCGAGCAGGATGGCTCCGACGATCTTCAGGTACGGAATGGTCAGCAGCGTCACCGCGAAGATTGTGAGGATCACGCGCAACGTGATCGCCCCGGCAACGCCCCACATAATGCCGAGCTTGCGCTGCTTCGGCGGCAGGTTGCGGCACGCCAGTGCGATCACCACGGCGTTGTCGCCGCCGAGAAGAATGTCGATCGCGATGATCTGCAGCACCGCGACCCAGAACTCAGGACTTCCGAACTCCACCTGACACCTCCATCACGCCGCCATGTTTTTTGGATCGAGCCACGCCCGTCTGTCGCGTCGCCCTTCGTTGCCGATCAAGATTCTGCGTTCACTTTACGGTCATGATACCGAACTGGATTCGGCCAGGCCACCGCGCGCCGCTCAGAACAGTCCGATCACCTTGCCATCATCGGTGATATCGATTTTCTCCGCCGAGGGAATTTTCGGCAACCCCGGCATCGTCATGATCTCGCCGCACACCATCACGATGAACTCGGCCCCTGCGGCGAGCCGCACCTCGCGCACATTGATCACGTGATCTGACGGCGCGCCACGCAGGTTCGGATCGGTCGAGAACGACGACTGGGTCTTCGCGACGCACACCGGGTAGTGCCCGTAACCGCCTTCCTGCAGGTCGCGGATGCGGTTGCGCACCTTGGTGTCGGCGGTGACATCGGACGCCCCGTAGACTTTGGTCGCGATCTTCTTCATCTTGTCCCACAGCGTATCGCTGTCTTCGTAAACGAACGTGGGATTCGATTTCTGTTCGCACAGCTCGACGACGATACGCGCAAGTTCCGCCGCACCCGCGCCGCCGTCCGCCCAGTGGGTCGCGACGACCACCCGCGCCCCGAGCTTCGCGATCCGGTCGGTCAACAGCAACATCTCGGCTTCAGTGTCGGCGGTGAAGCGGTTGATCGAGACCACGCACGGGATACCGTACACGTCCTTCACGTTGCGCACGTGCCGTTCCAGATTCGCCAGGCCTTTTTCGAGCGCGGCCAGATTCTCGCGGTTCAACTCGTCCTTGCCGACGCCGCCATGGTGCTTCAGCGCGCGCACGGTCGCGACGATGACCGCCGCCGCCGGACGCAGCCCCGACTTGCGGCACTTGATGTCGAGAAACTTCTCGGCGCCCAGATCAGCGCCGAAGCCGGCCTCGGTCACCACATAGTCGGTCAGCTTCAGTGCGGTCTTCGTCGCGATCACGGTATTGCAGCCGTGCGCGATGTTGGCGAACGGGCCGCCATGGATGAACGCCGCATTGTTCTCGAGCGTCTGCACGAGATTCGGTGCGAGCTGGTCCTTCAGCAGCACGGTCATCGCGCCGTGGGCCTTCAGGTCGCGCGCGCACAGCGGTTTGCCGTCGCGCGTATAGCCGAACACGATATTGCCCAGCCGCTCCTTCAGCTCTTTCACCGAATTCGACAGACAGAAGATCGCCATCACCTCGGAGGCGACGACGATGTCGAAACCATCCTCGCGCGGGTAGCCGTTGGCGGTGCCGCCGAGGGCGACGGTCACGTCGCGCAGCGCGCGATCGTTCATGTCCATCACCCGCTTCCAGGTGATGCGACGGATGTCGATACCGAGTTCGTTGCCGTGCGAGATGTGGTTGTCGATCAACGCCGACAGCAGGTTGTTGGCGAGCGCGATCGCGTTGAAGTCACCGGTGAAATGGAGGTTGATGTCCTCCATAGGCACGACCTGCGCATAGCCCCCGCCGGCAGCACCGCCCTTCACCCCGAATACCGGCCCGAGCGACGGCTCACGCAGGCAGATCATCGCCTTCTTGCCGATATGGTTGAGCGCATCGCCCAGACCGACGGTCGTCGTCGTCTTGCCCTCGCCCGCCGGCGTCGGATTGATCGCAGTGACCAGAATGAGCTTGCCGTCGGGCTTGTCCTTCAGACTGTCGACGAAGGCCAGCGACACCTTCGCCTTGTAGTGCCCGTAAGGCTCGAGATGCTCTTCGGCGATGCCGAGTTTCGCCGCCACCTTGGCGATGCGCTGCATGCTCGCCTTCTGGGCGATTTCGATATCCGATGACATCCGTGACTCCTGGTCTCTAGCGCGTCTACGCGCCGGGCGGGCGACCGGACTATAGGCTGCGGCCAGAAAGCGGAACCTTGACCGCGGTCAAGTCACCGGCGCGCCGCGAAATGTCCTCACGCACCACCGCCCGCGGCGGGCGTACGAGGACCCCATGCAATGCCCAGACCCGCATTGCTCACTGCTGTTCGGCCAGCACCTGCCCCGCGCCGAATGTCGATGCCGCCTTGAGTTCGCCGCCGGCACGCGCCCGCACCGCACAATATTTGAACTCGGGAATCTTGCCGAACGGATCGAGTGCGGCATTGGTCAGCAGATTCGCCGCCGCTTCGTGGTAGCAGAAAGGAATGAACACGGCACCACGCGGCGTACCGTCGTCGGCGCGCGCGAACAGCGCGATGCTGCCGCGGCGCGATTCGACGGTGATCACGTCGCCCGGGCGTGCACCGAGCGCGTCGATGTCGAGCGGATGCATCAACGCGACCGGGTGGGGCTCGATCGCATCGAGCACCGCCGCACGCCGGGTCATCGCCCCGGTGTGCCAGTGCTCGAGCTGGCGTCCTGTGATCAGGACCATCGGGAATTGCGCATCGGGTCGCTCGGCCGCCGGGATCACGTCCGCAGGAACGAACTTCGCACGCCCGGTGGCGGTCGGGAAACGATCGATGAACACGGTCGCCTGGCCGGGATCGCCTTCGTTCTCGCACGGATAGGTGACCGACCCTTCGCCTTCGAGCCGCTCCCACGTGATGCCGGCGATGCTTGGCATCGCCAGCCGCATTTCGTTGAACACTTCGGACACGTGCGCGTACTGCCAGTTCTGGCCGAGCCGGTTGGCCAGCTGCTGGATGATCCAGAGATCCTCCATCGCCTCGCCCGGCATATCGAGCGCCTTGCGCCCGAGCTGGACCATGCGATCGGTATTGGTCACCGTACCGGTCTTCTCCGGCCAGGCCGAGGCCGGCAGCACGACATCGGCGAGATACGCCGTCTCGGTCAGAAAGATTTCCTGCACGAGCAGGAAGTCGAGCCCGGCCAGCGCTTCGCGCGCATGGTTCAGATCGGGGTCGGACATCGCGGGGTTCTCGCCCATCACGTACATGCCGCGGATGTCCTTCTTCAACGCGGCATTCATGATCTCGACCACGGTGAGACCGCGCTGCGGATCGAGCGGCATACCCCACAGCTTCTCGAACTTCGCACGCGAGCGCGCATCGTCGACGAACTGATAGTCGGGGAACACCATCGGAATCAACCCCGAATCCGATGCCCCCTGCACGTTGTTCTGACCCCGCAACGGGTGCAGCCCGCTGCCCGGCTTGCCGACCTGACCCGTCATCAGGCACAGCGCGATCAGGCAGCGCGCGTTGTCGGTGCCGTGCACATGCTGCGAGATGCCCATGCCCCAGAAGATCATCGAACCCTTCGAGGTGGCGAACGCGCGCGCCACCTCGCGGATCGTGTGCGCGTCGACGCCGCATACCGGCGCCATCGCCTCGGGGCTGTAGCCTTCGACATTCCTGCGCAGCTCGTCATAGCCGATCGTGCGCGCCGCGATGAACGCTTCGTCGACCAGCCCTTCGTGGACGATCACGTGCATCATCGCGTTCAGCAGCGCGACGTCGGTGTCGGCCTTGAACTGCAGCGTCCATGTCGCGTGGCGCGCGAGCTCGCCCCGGCGCGGGTCGGCGACGATCAGGCGCGTGCCGTTCTTCACCGCGTTCTTGATCCAGGTTGCCGCGACCGGATGGTTCACCGTCGGATTGGCACCGATCACCATCACCACGTCGGCGTTGACGACATCGTTGACCTGGTTCGACACCGCACCCGAGCCGATGCCCTCGAGCAGTGCCGCCACCGACGAGGCGTGACAGAGCCGGGTGCAATGGTCGACATTGTTGCTGCCGAACCCGGTACGCACCAGCTTCTGGAACAGATACGCCTCTTCGTTGGTGCCCTTCGCCGAGCCGAACCCTGCCAGCGAGCGCTTGCCGTAGGTGTCGCGGATGCCGCGCAGTTTCGACGCCGCCAGGTCGAGTGCCTCGTCCCACGACGCTTCCCGGAACACCGCGAGCGGATTGCCCGGATCCATCGTGAAATCGGCGTGCTTCGGCGCATCGTCGCGCCGGATCAACGGCTTGGTCAGACGCTGCTTGTGATGGACATAATCGAACCCGTAGCGGCCTTTGACGCACAGGCGCTCATGGTTCGCCGGACCGTCGCGCCCCTCCACCCACAGAATCTTGTTGGCCTTGATCTGATAGGTGAGCTGGCAGCCGACCCCGCAGAACGGGCACACCGAGTGCACCTGTTTGTCGGGCACCTGCAGACCGACCTCGCGCGCGGGCATCAGCGCCCCGGTCGGACACGCCTGCACGCATTCGCCGCACGCCACACAGGTGCTGGCCCCCATCGGGTCGTCGAGATCGAACACGATCTTCGACTGGTCGCTGCGGAACGCGTAGCCGATCACATCGTTGACCTGCTCTTCACGACACGCGCGCAGACAGCGCGTGCACTGGATGCACGCGTCGAGGTTGACCGCGATACCCGGATGCGACAGATCGGCGGCCACCTGCGCGCGTGGTGCGAAGCGCGGTTTGCCGACGTCGAGCCGGCGCGCCCAATCGTCGAGTTCGGAATCGCGCGTGTAGTCCTTCTCCGGCATGTCGGAGAGCAGCAGTTCGAGCACCATCTTCTGCGCGCCGAGGGCGCGTGGGCTCGCGGTCTCGACCTCCATCCCGGCCGTCGGCGCACGGCAGCACGACGGCGCCAGCACCCGCTCGCCCTTGATTTCGACGACACAGGCGCGGCAGTTTCCGTCCGGACGCAGACCCGGCTTGTGGCACAGACGCGGGATCTCTACGCCATGGCGTTCGGCGCTCTCGATCAGCGTCTCGTCCGCATACCCCGTGACGACCTTGCCGTTGAGTTTGAACTCGACGACGCTTCGCGCCACCACCGGTTCCGACATCATGTTCATTGAAGTTCTTCCGGAAAATACTTGATCACGCAGCGGATCGGGTTCGGCGCCGCCTGGCCCAGGCCGCAGATCGACGCATCGGCCATCGCCTGCGACAGCGCTTCGAGCAACGGCGCGTCCCAGACGGGTTGGCGCAGCAGTTCGAGCGCCTTGGCGGTACCGACGCGGCACGGCGTGCACTGACCGCACGACTCGTCCTTGAAGAATGCCAGCAGGTTGCGCGCCACGTCGACCGCGCGGTCGCGGTCGGACAGCACGACCACCGCCGCCGAACCGATGAAGCAGCCGTAGGCATTCAGCGTATCGAAATCGAGCGGCACGTCGCCGAGCGAGGCCGGCAGGATGCCGCCCGACGCGCCCCCGGGCAGATACCCGTAGAAGCGATGACCGGGAAGCATGCCCCCGCAATACTCGTCGATCAGTTCACGCACGGTGATGCCCGCGGGCGCCAGATGCACGCCCGGGGTCTTCACCCGCCCGGAGACCGAGAACGAGCGCAGCCCACGGCGCTCGTGCCGTCCGTGCCCGGCGAACCAGCCGGTTCCCTTCTCGACGATATCGCGCACCCAGTACAGGGTTTCCATGTTGTGCTCGAGCGTCGGACGATCGAACAGACCGACCTGTGCCACGTACGGCGGGCGCAGCCGCGGCATGCCGCGCTTGCCTTCGATCGATTCGATCATCGCCGACTCTTCGCCGCAGATGTACGCGCCTGCACCTCGTCGAAGATTGATCGGCGGCAACCCCCACGGCGGATCGGCCTGCAGTTTCGCGATCTCGCGTTCGAGCAACTCGCGCACGCCGTGGTACTCGTCGCGCAGATAGATCCAGATGCCGCCGATCCCGCACACCGCGGCGGCGATCAGCATGCCTTCGAGGAATCGGTGCGGATCACGTTCGAGATACCAGCGATCCTTGAAGGTTCCGGGCTCGCCTTCGTCGATATTGATCGCCATCAGGCGCGGTGCCGGCTCCTGGCGCACGATGCGCCACTTGCGCCCGGCGGGGAACCCCGCGCCGCCCAGCCCGCGCAGACCCGATTCTTCGAGCGCCGCGATCATCGACTCGATGTCGCGCTCGCCGCTCATGCACTCGGCGAACAGTCGGTAGCCGCCGGCGGCGCGATACGCGGCGTAGTCGATGGCCTTCGGCACCGGACAGCGCACGGCCTGCGCGCGGATCGCCTTGTGCACGGCTTCGACCGTCGCATGCCCGATCGGGTTCTGATGCACGACCACGGCGGGGGCGACTTCGCACCGGCCGATGCACGGTGCGTGCAGCACCCGCACATCGCGTCCCACGGTTTTCTTCAGGTTGTCCAGCAGGCGCTTCGAGCCCGCCAGTTCGCAGCTGATCGAATCGCAGACGCGCACGGTCAGTTTCGGCGGCACACCCTCGCCCTCTTTCACCACGTCGAAATGATGATAGAACGTCGCGACCTCGTAGACCTCGGTCGGTGCGAGGCGCATCTCGGCGGCCAGCGCGACCAGGTGCGGCGCCGACAGATGGCCGTAGCGATCCTGGACCAGATGCAGGTACTCGATCAGCAGGTCGCGTGCGCGCGGCGCGTCGCCCAGCAGTTCGCACACCTGCGCGAGCGCCTGCGGATCGACCGGGCGCCCCTTCGGACGGTTGCGGATGCCGCGCATCGAGATCGGCTTGACCTCGCCTGCGCTGCCCCCGTTCGAAGAACCCGGGCCCGATGCGCTGCCCGGTTTGACGTGCTGCTCCTCCATGCGAACCCCTGTCGTGTTGCTTCTGTGGCGATGCTGAGGCGATCAGATGACTGACTTCAGCAGCTTGCCCATCTCTGCCGGGTTGCGCGTGACCCTGATGCCGCACTCTTCCATGATCGACAGCTTCTCCTGTGCCGTCCCCTTGCCGCCCGAGATGATCGCGCCGGCATGGCCCATGCGCTTGCCCGGGGGTGCCGTCACCCCGGCGATGAAGCCGATCACCGGCTTCTTCATGTGCGCCTTGATCCACTGCGCGCACTCTTCCTCGTCCGAACCGCCGATCTCGCCGACCATGATCACCGCATCGGTCTCGGGATCGTCGTTGAACAGGCGCATCACGTCGATATGCTTCATGCCGTTGACCGGGTCGCCGCCGATGCCCACGCAGCTGGATTGCCCGATGCCCAGTTCGCCGAGTTGTCCCACCGCTTCATAGGTCAACGTACCCGACCGCGACACCACGCCGACCCGGCCTTTCTTGTGGATATGCCCGGGCATGATGCCGATCTTCAACTCCTCCGGCGTGATCACGCCGGGGCAGTTCGGGCCGACCAGCAACGTCTTCTTCTGCTGGCGGCGCATCCTATCGCGCACGACGATCATGTCGCGCACGGGAATGCCTTCGGTGATGCAGATGACGAGGTCGAGATCGGCATCGACCGCCTCCCAGATCGCCTCGGCGGCGAACGGCGGCGGTACGTACACCACGCTCACGTTCGCGCCGGTCTGCGCACGGGCCTCGCGCACCGTCGCGAAGATCGGTATCCCCTCGTAGGTCTCCCCCGGCTTCTTCGGGTTGACGCCGGCGACGTAGCACTGCTGCCCGTTCGCGTATTCCTTGCCCATCTTCGTGTGGAACTGGCCGGTCTTGCCGGTGATGCCCTGGGTCATCACGCGCGTGTTCCTGTCGATCAGGATGCTCATACAGTGCCTCTCAGTGCTTTGCCGCGTGGGCGTTCGCGGCCGTCACCACCCGCTCGGCGGCTTCGGCCATGTTGTTCGCGCTGATGATCGGCAGACCCGACTCGGCGAGGATCTTCCTGCCGAGCTCCTCGTTCGTGCCTTTCATCCGCACCACCAGCGGCACCGACAGCTGCACCTCGCGCGCGGCGCTCACCACCCCGTTGGCGATCGTGTCGCAGCGCATGATGCCGCCGAAGATATTGACCAGGATCGCCTGCAGATTCGGATTCTTCAGCATGATCTTGAACGCCTCGGTGACCTTCTCGGTCGTGGCACCACCGCCGACGTCGAGAAAGTTGGCCGGGCTGCCCCCGTACAGCTTGATCACGTCCATAGTCGCCATCGCGAGTCCGGCGCCGTTCACCAGGCAGCCGATGTTGCCGTCGAGCGAGATGTACGACAGGTCGAACTTCGACGCCTCGATCTCGGCCGGATCTTCCTCGTCGAGATCGCGATAGGCGACGATGTCGGGATGGCGGAACAGCGCGTTCGAATCGAAGTTGAATTTCGCGTCGAGCGCGATCACATCGCCGCTGCCGGTGACGATCAGCGGGTTGATCTCGGCGAGACTCGCGTCGGTCTCCCAGAACGCGTCGTACAACCCCTGCAGGATCGTCCGGGCCTGCGCGATCGACGCTGCCGGTACGCCGATCTTCGCCGCGATATCGTCCGCATCGGCGGCGGTCAGCCGGACCTCGGGGTCGATGTATACCTTGTGGATCTTCTCGGGCGTGTGCGCGGCGACCTCTTCGATGTCCATGCCCCCTTCGGAGCTCGCCATCAGCGTCACCTTCTGGGTGACCCGGTCGACGACCATGCCCAGGTAGAGTTCGCGTTCGATGTCCGCGCCTTCCTCGATCAGCAGACGACGCACTTTCTGACCCTCGGGACCGGTCTGATGCGTTTTTAATTGCATGCCGAGGATAGCGCTTGCGTGCTCGCGCACTTCATCAAGAGAACGCGCGAGCTTGACCCCACCGCCTTTGCCGCGTCCGCCTGCATGAATCTGCGCTTTCACCACCCAGACTTTGCCGCCGAGCTGGCGTGCGGCCGCAACGGCTTCATCGACGCTGAAGCAAGGCACGCCGCGCGGGG